>JAITHS010000172.1 GCA_031279875.1 Tannerella sp. | reverse complement strand
CTTAACAACATCTTTCATAGCCATCCAGCGACGCAAATCCCAGAAACGTATGCCTTCACCGAAAAATTCTATCTCGCGTTCATGACGAACGTATTGTCGCGCTGTTTCTTGGTCGGTAGCGACACGGCTTGGCAAACCGGCACGATGACGAACAAGATTAAGAGCGTCGAGACCTTTCTGCAAGTCTGCTCCTCCCAGTTCGATACACGCTTCTGCATAGTTGAGCAGTACTTCTGCATAGCGATATTCTATCCATGCATTAGTATTGTTTTGCAATTGCCCCTGCGTTTCGGGATCAAGATATTTTTTCATGTAATAGCCTGTTTTAGTGCCGTTCCATTCGTCGATAGGTCCCTGACGGGTATCAACTCCATTGCGCAGAACCGTACCATTCTGGTTGTAAATGTGTCCTGTTTGGATGATATTGTCCGGTTCAAAGCCTTTTGCATCGTTTGGACGTTGTTGCCATGGCGCTCCGTGATAGAGAATAGAAGCGTAAAAGCGCGGTTCGCGCCCGTTATAGGGATTAAGCAGCGGATTGTCGGCAAGTTGTTCGGCTGTGGCTTTACGGATTGTATCATTATTCGGATTGTCAATATCCCATACAAATGGTGTACCGTCAGCCATCTCGAAAGCACGAACAACAGCCTCCGTCGGATTATTGTTCCCATAGTTATGATATCCGTTAGGACCATTCCAGAGGTTTACCTGATTGACGCGACCATCTTTGAGCGGAAACTGTATTCCCCATATCGTTTCACTGTTCCACGCGCCTTTCTGATTGAAAATATTGAAAAAGACGTTTGCATATTCATTGATTTGGACATCAGTAAGCGGGAGTGACGGTTCGGAAGTCTTACCGACAAGCGCATAATTGCCGTATTTACCGTCTATGATATCTTTCGCAGCGTCGCGTGCGGTTTCAAGGAGTGCGCGCTGGCTACCTGAGGGGAAAGATACGAGCGTGTTGTTAGGTTCATAGCCACCATTAGTAAGTTTACCAGCGCAAAAAAGCAACAACCTCGACTTAACAGCGGCGGCAGCACCTCGCGTAGCACGTCCCTGTTCCATTGCAGCAGGCAGCAATTCAATAGCCTTCGCAATATCTGTGAGGATGAAATCTTTGGTCTCGGCTATAGAGGAACGGCGGACGCTTTGGAAATCATCGTTCAGTTTAAACGGTCTGTCAGTCAGAACTACGCCGCCATGCACAAGCAGCAGGTGAGTGTACATCAGAGCACGAATAAAGTAGGCTTCGCCCTTGAGACGGGTACGCAAACTCTCATCGGAAGATGTACTGACAGGCACATCGTCAATACGGGCAAGAATAGTGTTGAGGTTTTGAATGTTATTGTACAGATTAGTCCATAGCAACCATCCGCCATGAGCGTTGTTAGCGAAATAGCCGAGTTGGTCGGGACTCATTGTGCCTTTGAGAAGAACGTAATTGGCAGCGCGAAAGGTGCCAAGCGACTGGTCGGTAGCTGACGTGAGCATATCGCGGTGGAGACCAAGTACGCCGTCAACAGCCTGCCCGTCGGTATTTTTACTGCCCATCATGCTGTAACAGGCTCCGATATAGGCTTTTACAAGATTGATATCAGAGAATACTACATCTTCGTTAAACGAATCGACCGCTTTTTGATCAAGGATGTCTTCGCAGGATTGAAATACTAATCCGACGGTAATCATTATTGAATATATATATTTTTTCATTGTTAAAAATTTTTATTATTATTTAATCGGAAACATAGAAAGTTCTATCATTATAATCAGAATGAGATATTAGCGCCAATGGCAAAAGTTTTCATCAGAGGATATACACCAATGCCGTCGGATTCGGGGTCGAATTTATCGGTAGCGGAGTAAATCAAACCGAGATTATTGCCGGAAAAAAAGATACTTGCAGCGGCAATGCCGACCTTTTTGTAGTATTTGTCGGGTATCTGCCATGACAGGACGACGTTTTTGAGCCTCATATAGGTAGCATTGTCATACCAAAATGTACTTCTGTTGGCTCCATACGTCCAATATTGGTCGGTACGGCTCCATGCACGCGGGTTGGTAGCGTCGATATTATCAGGCGTCCAACGGTCTTGATACATCCACTTGAGATAGTTGCCGGCTTCGCCACGACGGTCATCGCCTGAAACGTTGTATTTCATCTGTTTACCTTGCCCCTGCAAGAGAACAGAGAGAGAAAGATTTTTCCAGATTACGTCGAGATTGACGCCATAGAATATTTCGGGAGCATCGGTATCGTCAACGAGTATTCGGTCGTTACCGTTTATCTGTTTGTCCCCATTGACATCTTCAAAGATGATATCTCCGGGCTGCGCTCCCGTCCAGTGCGGGTAATCATTAATTGCGGCTTGGTCTTTGAAAATGCCGATAGCCTTATACATCAGCGTTGCGCCGTATGGATGTCCTGTTGTGGTCTGATACGGTTCTACTCTTTCCGGCTCGTCCTGAAAGACCACTTTGTTGCGGTTGAAACTTACATTCCCACCGAAGTCAATCATCAGGTCTTTACTTATAGCCTTATGTACAGATGCTTCCACTTCCAATCCATGGTTATCGACGCGGGCGATGTTTTCATTAGGCAGAGACAGTCCGGTAAACGAAGGCACGGAGGCGTTGCGGGCGACAAGAATATGGTCACGTTTGTTGTAAAAATAGTCAAAACAGAGCGACAGCAAGTCACTGAATGCTTTTGAATCGAAGCCCATGTTGCGTGTAGTTTGCGTTTCCCATGTTATATTCGGATTGGCAACGGTAGGCGGTCCTACTGTCGTTTCTATTTGCGACGATGTACCGAACACCATGCCTTTGAGTGATGCGATACCGTATTTGTTTACATACTGGAACGGGTCGCCGGGATCCATACCCATCACGCCGTAGGAGCCTCTTATCTTCATATAATTAATTGCAGGAAATAATTTTTTCCAGAAAATTTCTTCCGACACACGCCAACCTGCGAGTATTCCGGGAAAGTTACCCCATCTGCCGTCAGGAAAGAATTTGAGGGAACCGTCACGACGAAACAATGCTTCGAGCAGATATTTTCCTTTGTATGAATAAGTTGCACGTCCTATAAAAGATTTACGGGCATAGATAGTTATTTTACCGCCATTAGATTTATTAAGGTCAGCGCCGGCAGCCATTGTTGCTATCAGTTGGGACAGATACCCTTCGCGGTATGCTTCAAAATCGTTATAATCGTTGATATATTGTTCGTATCCTGCATATGCTGTTACATCATGGTCTCCCAAAGTACGTGCAAACGTCAGATTTACATTTACCGTACGGTTTACTGTACGCTGGTAATCTTCGGTGTTTTGCGGTGAGTTTAGACCGGTAGAGCCTCTCAAGGCTGGCGTCAGAGGCATTGAAGTGATAAAGCCGGTTGATGGGTCACGTGTCGCCTGATTATAGTTTGGGAAATAGAGTATCCACGGATAGAAGAACCGCTTGCGGTAGAAATTATTGATGTCATAACTGTAACTAAAGTTAAGCGACAACCCTTTGATGAAAGGTGGTGTAACGCTTGCCTTGAAAGCGTTCTGTATGCGATATGTTTTCTGGTCATTCTTACCTCCGGCAAAAGAAGATGTTACGACCGGATTATCGCCGTTTTCCACGTCAGGTCCCGGCTCGCCCGTAGGCCAGAAAGCGGGACTGGTAGATTTAAGTCGTAGCGCGGCACCAATGATATCTCCAGCGCTTTTGTAAGGATAAATACGGTGCGTTTCAAATAATGCCACATCGACATCTGTTTTGAGCCAGTCATTGATAGGGAAACTTAACTTAACCCGCAGATTATACTGGTCGTAACTTGTTGACGATTGTTTGTAGATAGCATCGTCTTTTTTGTAGCCGAGCGACAGATAGTAAGCCATACCTTTGTAACCGCCGTCAACGGTAAGACTGTGTCGCGAAGCGGTAGTCCATTGTTTAATAAGTTCGGCATACCAGTCGGTATCGGAATGTTCCCAAGGGTCGGCACCGCTTTTAAATAGTTCGATGTCCTTGTCTGAAAAAGTACGTGTAACGCCTTTGTTTGTTTGATATTCCGACAGCATAGTAGCGTATTCGAAAGCATTGCACGTTTCGGGAATCATTGATGGCGTCATAAAACCTTGATAGAAATTATAATTAAGTCTCGGCTTTGAATAGCCTGCTTCGCCGTTCTTTGTAGTGATAAGAATTACTCCGTTGGCTGCCTGCGCTCCATAAATGGCTGCGGAAGCATCTTTGAGGACTGACAGAGAGGCGATGTCATTTGGGTCGATTTCATCCATAGAACGCCCCTGAACGCCATCAATCACAATCAGCGGACCTGTCTTGCTATCATCGCCAAGAGTAGTACGTCCGCGTACTAACATTCTGGAACCAAGATTGCCCGGTTCACCCGTTTTCTGTACCATCACTACGCCCGGCAGACGTCCCGACAGAGCATTAGTAGTAGAAGCGGCGGGTATAGCCTTGATTTTGGAACCTTGCAGCGACGTAACAGCACCCGTTACGTTCACTTTTTTCTGTACTCCGTATCCTACCACGACAACTTCTTCGAGAGCCTGCGTATCTTCATACATTCTGACAGTCAGAGCATTTTGCCCTGCTACTTGAATCTCACGCGTTACATAACCGATATATGAGAAGCGCAGAGTAGCGTTCTGACTTACAGTAAGAGTAAACTTGCCGTTTTCGTCTGTAATAACGCCGTTAGTAGTGCCTGTTTCAATAACATTTACTCCTGTCAGCGTTTCGCCGAGCTCATCGGTTACGATACCGGAAACGGGATTGCTCCATGCAGGTTGCTGCTGAGCAGCGATATATGTGTTGAATGGTGTTAAAATGCTTATTTCCAAGACCATAAACAACACCGAAAAGTGATAAGTCCGCATAAAGCGGTTAAAAATAAAATGTTGCATGTTAATAAATAATTATAGGTAAGTAAAAATCCAGTATTTGTAACTGTTGAGTTTGTTTTTTAGCGATTTCACATGTTCGATTTTGATAGTTATCTCCGATTTCCCTGCGGTGTATTTGGCGGGGATTTCGTACTCGTAATCAAACCATCCGTCGAAAGATTTTTTCTGACGCGCTATCTCGGAATAAGTAACGATATGCCACGGTATGGGAAGTTTCTTGCCATCAATATAGACAACTCCGCTTTGTAAGCCGTTGCCTGCCCGATTGATGCGAGCCATGAGCCGGACTCCTTTATTGTCGGGACGGATAACAGCCTTAAATTCAACGTATTTATTGAACCCTACACCATCGTCGGTAGTTACGTTCCAGTCGTCAGCCGTATCATAACTGTCATAACTCTGCGTCAACAAGGCTTCCTTGTTACCGCCTTCCGTTTTGAATGCGTGCTTTACTTCGTCGGCGGAGTTACCGACGTCAAGGCTGTCGGTCAGCACCATTCCGTTGCCTGACGCCGTTTTGTAATAACAGATGAAGAACTCCGATTCGCAAATCGTATCATTAGTGCCTGTACGGCGGCGTTCCAACATAGCTTTTTCGCCATAAATACCGCCGGTCTGCTCAAAACGCATATCAATATTGTCGTAGAAGATATACGGCTCGTTAAGATGAATGCGGTATGCACCTTTGACACCCGATTTGAGCGCCCCCCAGAGCGGTTTGGAGTAGGTAAAGCCTGCCCAGCCTTGATTGAAATCATCTTCCGTGCCGTCGCCGTGTATCCATGGCATGCGATTATTATCAATGTACGTAAATTCGTCGCCGTCTTCAAGAAAGTTGCCAGACCACATATTTACGAGTACTACATGACCATGTCCCGTTTCCTCAAATGCCGTTACGTATGGCTTGTCGAACTTGCGACTCCATACGCCTCCGGTTGTTGAATCGCGCGTTACCTTTGCCATAAAATAGGCGACTTCTCTTTCGGGATATGCAAACACCTCCGCCGACTTGTAAGATATCCGCGATACGGCTTTGAGTTCTACTTCGCTGTTGTTGCTCAATACTATTTTCGCTTTTTTCCAAAACGGCATAGGCCAGTAGGAATACATGCGGACGGAATCATACCCAAACAGCAAGTTGCGCATTGAGTTTTTCAATTGCCCGTCTTTCGGCCCACCGCCACCGAAAAAGTAACTTACCGGTACGTCAACAGCAGGTTGAGGCATGTCGTCCCAATAGATGCGGATGTTGGAATAATAAAACGTCGTTGAATCAAACGGACTGATATTCAACTCTATACTGCTGATTGAGGCCTGCTTTTCGAGATTGAAGATAACTTCTTCTTTTCTCGGTGGCAGGGTAGCTGTATGTTCGTCAAATTTATTTCCGACAGTGTCTTTGGGGTCTGTGCCTATATTTGCCCATTGACGTCTCACAACTGCTTCATACTCATCCTCTCCCGCTTTCCATGATTCTACTCTCGAGTCTTGTGGATAAGTCAGATAATCATACTGATACCAGTTGCAGCCATCATCGTGATTGACCTCCAACAGCCTTGTAATCAGTGTATCCGTAAGCGTTACTTTCAGATGTTTGCTGAAAGGAAACGGATAATAACATATTCCAAAGTGCATGCGTTTGTCCAGCATGGTAAACGGTTCGGTTACAGGCGAATGATCGCCACGAAAGAACTCCTTAATCGGAAAATCGATTTTTGGAATACTGTCGCCGTCGAAATAATACTTTATACGCAACGTTTCGCTTTTCTTGCCTATACCGTTATTTATCCAGATGTTAATCTGTTGTCGGTAAAGGCATCCGGGACCGTAAGCATCAAAAATCACTAACTCGCCTTTATCATCAATATAACGTGTAAAGGTACTTTTAAAGAAACCGAAACCATTGCCGCCGGAAGGGTCGTATGAGATGAAACGATTTTTCTTCGTCCCGTCGGGATAGAGAAAAGGCAGCCGCTCAATTTTAGCCATCGCCTCAAGACCGGTAACAATCCTGTCCCCGTCTTTCGGCAGGGAGCAGGATACCGTAACTGATAATGAGCATATTATAATGCCCGATAAAAATTTATTTTTCATTTGTTTTTATTTTAGAGTCAAGGTATAATCACCTTAACTTCTTCGTTATAGTTATACCTTGATATATTTTCGGTCAGGTAGCGGATACGTGCCGCAGCACGTATCCATACTATTCTGCCCGATAGAATTTCGCTGTTGGTAGTAAGAGTAATAGTCTGACCGAAAAGGCTGTTGAAAGCATTGCCAGTGTAATTGACCTGTACCGAATAGCGGTCGTCGCGGTCGTGTAACCCGACATACTGCACCTGACTGACAAACAACCGTACATCGGATACTTCGAGGAAATTGTCATTATATCCGCCGAGAGGTTGTATCTTGGCTTGAAAATCTTCCGGCGTTACGGCGCGAGTTACTCGAAACGAAGCTGTAATCTTACCGTTAGCAACAATCGGCTGTCCTACCCATTCGAGTTTTAAAAATGGCTGCACATGAAAGTTTACTTCGGTAACTCCTTTGATACCAACGTATTTTGATTCATCAACAAGCGTATCGCCTACTATTGTCATCCTGACAAGCGGTATAAACGGGCCGTCGATACGCACATTATAATGACCTTTGAATATTTTTGTATTCTGATACGTTCCATCTTTGCGGCAGAGGATATCGAAATTGTCGGGTGTTGCCGTTTGAAGCCAACTGAGTTCGCGTATTCTGACGCGGATACCTTCGCTGCCCTGATCGGTCAATACCGGCTCGCCGGTAGCAATATCCGTTATCGTACCTTTCAAAGTTTCCTGTGGAGCGTCATAGTTGTCGAGTTCAAACAACTCGCAAGAATAAAACATCATGACGCTGATTATTGCTATATAAAATAAAATCTTTTTCATTTTGTAAATCTTTTTTAAGTGTTTATAATCCCGGTTGCTGGTCGATGACGGGGCTTTTCGATACTTCACCGCTCGGAATAGCAAAATAATACTGGTTCATCCTGAACGTATATCTGTGAGCGAAATAGTCAAAGCGCGGATCAAAGAAAAATTTGTTTGCCTTAGTCGAGTAGAACGGATACAAGCCGCGATAATAAGCCCCATCGCTTTGAGTAGAGCCGTTAAGCGGGTCGGAGTGTTGTGTGCGCCAGCGACGTATGTCCCACAGCGTCTTGTTTTCAAAAGGCAGTTCCTTACGACGTTCTTTGCGAATTATATCTCTGCCTGTTTCGCCGTTTAGGTCGGCGGCACTCGACAGCGGCTCTGCTCCTGCGCGTTCACGAATATCGCGTATGGCTTTGTAAGCATTATCAAGGAGGTTTTCGCCGTTTACAGCGCTTTCGCCTGCAAGTGTCAGCTCGGACGCTGCTTCGGCAAGATTGAGCAATACTTCGCCGTAACGCATCAGAACGCAATGATTATAGTCGCGCGCTTCAACGCCGGAGGCAAGTTCCGATACAGGTTTATTGGGGTCTATACCTTTTCGGAGCGAAAAACCGGTTATACTTCCGTACTGGTCGTTCCAGAACGGACCGCATCGTCCGGCGGCGTTTCGTAGAGAACCGTCGGGCATGGTAATAAGTTCGTGATTGCTGCGGCTGGCGTCAACATAGAGCGATTTGACACTGTATTTACCTGCGCCGCGGTATGCGTCGGTTGTGTTGTACTTACCTCTTGTAGCAAGGGCGTAGTCAAACTGCCCGTTGAACGACATCAACGGTGAGATGCCATCGGATACGTCGCCGGTAAAAGTTCCGTGCCATAATTCTAACGTTTCGCCCTTAAAAACATCTCCCGGAATCATTATAAAAGCGCGACAGCGCGGTTCAAGATTTCTGAAATAATCAAACAGATTATCGTATAACACATACTTTCTATCGGGGTCGTCTTTGTCTGGTTTGTCAAAAGTCTTAACCTTGCCGTCGGGATATTTTTCAATACCGTCATAAAGTTCAACCAAGTCAAGTGTAGGCGAGTTAAAGCCGCCGTTAGCGCCGGTTGCCCATTGGGTACACATGTTATAAATATTGTATCCATGCGGAATGTCGGGATAAGCATACTCTTTGATATAAATATTTTCGGTGCTGTTAACGTCAAAAAACATGTCTATCATATTTTGTGTTTGAGCTTCCCTGTCGGTTGCAGACCATTTGTTTTTGTAAAGCGAGTATTTATTGTCTCGTACAATCTCGCTTGCCGCTTGATAAGCCTCCGTAAAAAAGCGTTTTGAAGCATCGGCAGCACTCAAAGGGTCGAAACCTATTACTCTGACACCGGTCTTCTGACCAAAACCTGTTAGATTCAGCGCAGTGTTGTATTTGGCTACACATCCTGCAAAAAGCATCGCTTCCGATTTAAAAGCAAGGGCGACATATCTGTTGGCATAACCACGCTTGGGGCTTATCGGCTCCAAAAGTGACGCAGCCATGTCAAAATCGCTCAACACCTGATTCCACGTTTCTTCTTCGGTAGAACGGGGTGTTTCAAGTTGCGCGGCTGTATTTTCGGGATATTTCAATACTTGAGTAACAAGAGAAATGCCGCCGAAACGTTTGGCAAGGGCATAAAAACTCATCGCTCTCGTAAAATAAGCTTCGCCGATAAAATGATTGTATCTGCTTTCATTGAAATAACTTTTGTATATCGGAAAGTTTTCAAGCAGATAATTAGCATCGCGAATTTCGCGATAGGCTATTGTGAAGTTGGTATTGTTATTGCGTACCCAGCCTTCGCTTGTCATCGCTTGCGCTCCGTTACGCCCTAATGACGAACCTTCGCATGTTCCCGGCGCTACCTGATAATCATCGAAGAACCCGCGTTGAGGTGAATATTTGTAATCTTCAAACGGCATCTGACTGTAAAGACGTGCCATGTATATCGACATACCCTCTTCCGACGTCATCAAGTCTTTGTCTTGTATGATATTCATCGGAGGGACGTTAAGATAATCCGAACAGGACGTAATAACTCCATAAAAAATCGATATTGCAACTATTAAAAAAAATATTTTTCGCATTTTGTAAAGTGTTAAAATTTAATATTCATTCCTACCGAATAAGATTTATTCAGCGGATACATATATCCGTAACTATCTTCCGGATGTTCTGGATCCACATCACGTACTTTGGTAATTGTGAGCAGGTTGTATGCGTTGACATACAGCCTTACATTGTCAAGCGCATTAAGTTTTTTAAACGAGTATCCGAGTTCGATACTTTTCAGTCGAAAATACGCCGAGTTTTCGGTATTAAACGTTGAGTTGGTAGTCAGGTTAGTTCCGGAATAGGCGTAATAACCTGAAATCCACGTTGTTTTCGGATCATAAGGGTCGGCGGCAGGATCTGATGGTCGCCAGCGGTTCATAAACTGTTTCATCGCATTATCGTTGCCGTTTCCCGGACCGACAAATTTCTCTCCATAAGTGAGCGAACCCATTGCCGCGCCTTGAAAAAGTACGTTCAAGTCAAATCCTTTGTATTGACTTTCAATCACGAAACTGTAATTGACCCACGGATAGGAATCAAAATGAACAGGATGAATGTCCTGGTCATTTATTATACCGTCGCCGTTCCAGTCTTCAAACCGATAGTCGCCAATAATTGTAGAACGGGCTATCTGTACAGGCCAGTTCCAAATTTCATCCCACGTAGAAAACTGTCCTGCACCCTGATAGCCCCAGTAAAGGCCGTCTAACCGCCCGTTGTTGTTATTCTTCCAGTTACTCCATGAACTGCCGTTTGGCGTTCTATCAATATTTATTTTCTTGTTCCTCGTAACAGAACCTAACGCCCTGATTTTATAATACAATGTGTTAATCTTGTTACGGTGCGAAAGTTCAAGTTCAAGACCGAATTGACGGTCGCTGTTGATGTTTTCCTGCGGCAGACCTGCGCCTACAACTGTCGGAATACCGCCTGTCCTTGTGGCAAGCAAGCCTTCTCTTCGTCGGTCGAAATACTCGAAAGTAACTCCTGCCAAACCGTTCCAAGCCTCGACATCAACACCGAGATTAAGCGTTTTAGATTCGTACCACGTGATAATCGGATTGGGTATCCCCTTGTTGTCGGCACTTGAAGTATAACTGCTGTCAAAAATGTATCCAGCATTGAAATTCCGCTGATTCGAAGCCGTAGGATAATTATAGCCCGACACAAACTGATATGTTGACGCGCCGTCATCGCCTAATACTCCATACGAACTACGCAGTTTTAAGTTGTTGATAAAAGATAGCGGCAATTCCTTGAAGAACGATTCTTCAGATACGCGCCATGCCGCCAACGCCGAAGGGAAGAAGCCCCATTGATGTCTGGGTGCAAATTTTGAAGAACCATCGTATCTGAACTGTCCTTCAAACATGTACTTGCTTAAATAGTCGTACACGATTTTGCCCGCTAACGCAAGGTTAGTATTTTCATACAAAGCACCTGCACCGGCGTCCATGCTTGCAACCTGATTGGCAGAGACGCCCGCAAAAAGATGGTCTAACGGTAACGGTAACTCGCGTTTTGCATAAAAATTATCTCCTTTGCGTTGTTGAGTTTCCCATACTAACAGTGCTTTTACATTATGTTTTCCAAACCGGTTTGCGTAATCAAGCATTATCTGGCTTAACAACTGATACCGAGTGTATTCCTGACGCTGAATTGTACTTGGGGCGTCGATAGTCCACATTTGATATGTGCCTGAAGCCTCCTGATAACGGTATTCGTTATAAGACTTTCTAAACCGAGTTTCATCTGATATGTAAAAGTCGAAATCAAACATTCCCTTGATAAACAATCCTTTAATACCCGGAATATCCCATTTGAGACTTGCCGACATTTCCATCCACTTTCGCTCGAATTTCTTGTAGCCCGCATAATCGGCATCAATCCATGCAAGCGGATTGTCGCCTTCTATCAATCCGTAATAAAGCATTGTTTCTTCCGGATCGGCATATACAGGACTGTGAGGTCCGGTGCGCCAGTATCGTTTGAAAATATCCCAAGTATCATACCACGAATTGTTTTGCGTTTCCATAATACCGCTGATATTCAAGTCAAACGTCAATCCACCGGCTAAACGAGTGTTAAGATTAGATCTTACATTATATTTATTATAAGACAAGTCGTCTCCCTTGAAAAAGCCGTCCTGATAGGAATAGCCCAAGCCGACATGATAAGACGTAGAATGGCTGCCACCGGAAACAGTTAGGTTATGCTGCGTTTGAGGGGCTGTTTTCTCAAATATGACGTCATACCAGTCTATACTTGTCTTGGCACCGCTTCTGTATGCCTCGAAATCTTCCTCTTTCCATACCCATACAGGGAATATCGTGTTATTGATATTATGCATAGACTGTTCGTTGCGTAATGTCATGAAATCGACTGCATTAACGGTTACAGGCATCCCCGACGGCTGTTGCCATGTAAAATTGCCGGAATAGTTGATTTCGGGTGCCGAATTAAGATTTCCTTTTCTGGTCGTTACAAGAACTACTCCGTTAGCGGCGCGTACTCCGTAGATCGCGGCAGATGCGTCTTTTAATACCGAAAGGTTTTCAATGTCGTTTGAATCCATACGTTGCAAGTCACCGGTAGTACGCGGAATGCCGTCGATGACGATAAGCGGGGCACCCATGCCTCTAATGTCAAAGTTGTTGTTGAACGTTCCGGGTTCGGCTGTTTTTTGAACCACTCTTACACCTGCCATTTTACCTGTCAGCATGTTTTGAACGTTTTCGTTCTTGGTAGTAATAACTTCGTCGCCTTTGATAGCAGCAATAGCGCCCGTTAAAGTAACTTTTGACTGTGTACCATATCCTACTACAACTACTTCATCCAATGCTTCAATGTCATCCTGAAGGATGATCTTCAGCGTGCTACGGTTGCCAACGGGAATTTCTTGCCGTCGGTAACCAATAAAAGAGACCTGCAAAATCGAGTTGCTGCCAGCTGCCATGAGCGCAAATTTGCCTTCGGCATCGGTTACCTTACCGTTTTGAGTCCCTTTTTCCGTAATATTGGCGCCAACTACAGGCTCTCCGCCGACGTCAACCACTATCCCCGTTATACGCTTCTGCGCTAACGCAACAAGTGTTCCGAAAACGAGAATACACAGCACCATAAAAGCCTTTCGCCATGTATTGTCTCGTGTTGTAAATAAATGTTTTTCTTTCATGTTACAAAATAAATTAAATAATTAAACTTTTGCTAAATCGATTTAGTTAAATGGGCTAAAAAAGGAATCCGTAACAATAGAAGCGGGCAGCACATAGTCTGTCATACTCCCATCACTATGCAATATAATGCTCTCTATCAGAATGTTAAGAGCCTTTTCACACAAGTCTTTGACCGGTTGTTTGACATAAGGAACAGATACTCCTACGGCGGCGTCCATCCTGTCAAAGCCTATAACCTGAATGTCGGACTGGATTTTAACGTCCATATTGACAAGGCATCGTATTACAACCTGAGATAACCCTCCGGTTGTGATGAATATCCCTTCAAGAGGCGTTGCCGATCTCATTTTTTTCGCCAGAAAGTCGGAAATCGTGTTCCTGTAGTTTATGTATTCAACAGCGCAGAGCAGACTGTCGTCAAACAGGTCGCTCTTCCTGATCGTGTCGAGATACCCATTGTTGCGGTCTTTCATGTGTCGTAAACTCTCGTTGTAGGTTATCAGCCCTGTTCGCCGACAACCTTTTCCAATAAGCAGTTGCGTCGCCATTGTCGATACTTCGTAGTTGTTGATCCTTACTCTGCCCGTATGCAACGTGTCAAAATAACGGTCAATGTAAACCATGGGAATGCCGGGGTTAAGTTTCTCAATTACGCCCTCTTCAATATTGGCGATTGGCACCATGATAATACCGTCAACCTTGCGGGTCTTCAACAAATTGAAGATTTCGCGCAATCGATATTGCTTTTCGCCGGTGTTAATGATGAACAGCGTATATCCCCTTGATTCGGCATATTCCTGACAGTGATACGCAACGGTGGCAAAAAAATAGTCTGAAATATCCGCAACTAACAACGCTATAATCCGTGACTGCCCCGTCCTCAGACTGCGGGCTACCTGGTCAACCTGATAGTTCATCTTTTCTGCCGCTTCTTTAACTCTCAACGACACGTCGGCACTGATACGCCGCACTTTAGCCAGATCGTTTAACACGAACGATACCGTCGAACGGGATACTCCTGCGGCATTTGCCACATCTTGCATCGAGACTTTCGATTGCTTTTTCAATACTTTTTCTTTCATTTAAAAAATCGATTTTGCGCCGCAAAGGTAATTATTGTTTTTCTTATTACCAAATTTTTCAGCAAAAAAATCGTTTTTTTTTTTTATTTTTTTCAAAACGACCATTTTATTCTTGCGAAAGCAAGTAAAACGCTCATATTCTGAGATTCTGTGCCGAAATACTGCGCTATGCACGACAGGTCAAAATTAGAGGCAAGTGAATAATCAATCGAAAAGCCTGTATAAAAGGCATTTATGTCAACGAAATACATTCCCGACAGAGAACTATTTAGACGGGGTGTTAACGGATAGGATGCTTGAAAAAAGAGGTTTTTATCGCTGACAGACAAGCGTTTGGCTGACATGCCTTCGGCGCTCAACAGGTCTGTCAGATTGCCCGACTGCGAAGCGTTGTTGTAGAGAAATTCGGTCTGTAGCATCAGCGAGTTGGCAAAGATGTAATCCAAACCGACCGACGCAGCTACTATTGTTTTGTCGGACGATATGTTAACAGGCTTAAAGACAGATATTTCACCTCTACAGTTTAATCCTTTGTAATCGCCCGTTACGGCACCGCCAACTACGATGTCGGTTTGTTCAAAATATCCGACTATTCCTTGAAAATCAATGTTTTGCCAATTGCGATGATGCATCAGGGCGGCAGTCGCTTTGCCGTAGCGATTGATAGAGGAGGCGAGTTCGGAAGAGGCTGTTTCGCTGTGATAAAATGTTGCGCGGAAAGCATCGCAGCCGGGGCGTTCGGTATAGTCGAAATCGAAAAAAGAATAGGTGTTGAAGATGTCGTTAGGGTTCCAGACGAAAGTTTGCCCCCAATTAATGCGCTGTCTGCCGAGTTGAAGTTTCCATTCGTCGCGTTCGAAAGTTATGTTCAGACGGTCGAAAGTGGAGTTCAGTACGACTGTGCGATCTTGATAGTTGTTCCATGTCAGATTAAGCCAGCCGTTGTCTTTAGCCATTTCGTCAGATTGAACAAGGTATTCGCTGCCGAAGATAAAACGGTTGCGCATACCGGCGTCTATCCGCCAGTTTTCGGCAAACTGCCAGCCAAAGTTCAATCGGTTGTGAACAAGGTTATTCCAGTAGAACGCTTCCGGACTGCCGATAGAAATGAATGATGGCATATCACTCACATATCCGCCTATTTCAACAGACTTATAATCATGCGTTTGAGCCGAATTGTCTTCGCTGTCCTGTGCTGCAACGGTAGTAGCAAACAAAACCGGAATAAATCCAAACACGTACTTAATAATTATTTTTACATTGTAAATCATTGTGCAAAGATAGTCATATTTTTTTTATTATTGCAATTTTTTTGAAATTTGAAGATATAATCAAGTGATATTTATTGTGAAATCTTCAGTTCTTCGATAATTCGCGGGCATTTGCCCCACTTGTCAATCATCCAGAGAACGTAGCGAATATCCACGCTGATAGTGCGTT
>JAITHS010000165.1 GCA_031279875.1 Tannerella sp. | reverse complement strand
TTTGCAGTCTCAAAATCGCTTCGCAACAGAAAAGTTGCGCTGTTAGAAAATTTTAAGGCATGAATATTACTATCGAATTTATATTGCTGTTTCTTTCCGTCTTGTTCCTCGTCAGTTTGATAGCGACGAAAGCGGGAACACGGTTTGGTGTACCTGTGCTGCTGCTGTTTCTTGGCGTAGGGATGCTGTTCGGCACGGACGGTTTTGGTTTTGAGTTCGAGCATTTCGAGGCGGCGCAGACTGTCGGCACGGTAGCGCTGTGTATCATCCTTTTTTCAGGTGGGTTAGACACCAAATATCGCGACATTCGTCCCGTCGCTCCGCAGGGCATCATCCTTGCCACGCTCGGCGTTCTGTTGATGGCATTCATCACAGGGACGTTTATCTACTACGTAGCAGCGTATTTTTTGCCGGATGTTCATCTTTCGTTTCTCGAATCGTTACTGTTAGCATCGGTCATGTCGTCAACCGATTCGGCATCGGTATTTTCCATATTGAGAGGTAAAGGTGTCAGGCTGAAAAAAAACATGCGTCCGATGCTCGAACTCGAAAGCGGTAGCAACGACCCGATGGCTTACATGCTGACTATCATGCTGATACAGCTGATTGAATCGGGAACCGGTGATACAGGCAGCGCTATAACCGATTTTTGCCTGCAATTCGCTATCGGTAGCGCGGCAGGCTTCGGACTTGGTAAGGCGGCAACGTTAGTAATCAACAAAATCAACCTCGACAACGATTCTCTCTATCCTATCCTGCTCTTTACTTTCGGCATTTTTATCTTCTCTGCCACGTATTTTATGAAAGGCAACGGCTATCTGGCCGTTTACATCGGCGGTTTAGTGCTTGGAAACGCAAAAATTGTACATAAACGCTCTTCACTGCGCTTTTTCGAAGGCTTAGCGTGGATTTCGCAGATAGTTATGTTCCTGACGCTCGGCTTGTTAGTCAATCCCAAAGACCTGCTGCCGGTCGCTGTCATAAGCCTGTGTATCGGCTTTTTTATGATTATCGGCGCACGTCCGCTGTCGGTTTTCATCTCGCTGCTACCGTTCCGCAAAATGAAACGGCGCGAAAAACTGTTCGTCTCGTGGGTCGGACTGCGTGGCGCCGTACCGATAGTTTTTGCTATCCTGCCCCTCGTAGCCGAACTTGAACATGCACGCCTGATATTTAATATTGTGTTCTTTATTACTCTTCTGTCGCTGCTAATTCAGGGAACAGGGCTGACGATAGTCGGCAAATGGCTCGGATTAGCAATAGACAGCGACAAGAGAGATGTTTTTCAGGATTTTGAACTCGAATTTGCCGAAGATATTAAATCTACAATGACCGAAATCGCTCTCAATACATCTATCCTCGAACACCGCAAACGACTGATGGACTTATCATTACCCGAACACACGCTCGTCGTAATGGTTAAACGCGATTCAACATACTTTATCCCAAAAGGTAATACCGAACTCAAACCTGACGACAAACTGCTAATCATCACTAATAACGAAGATGATTTGCTCGAAACTTATAAGCGATTGAATATAAGCGATTATCGTATCAAACGTAGTTGACGCCTCACATTTCCGAAAAAATTCGGAAAGACCTGGTGGGGTGAACACCGGCTCAAATCGCTTGAAAATGTAGATTATGACAATCGTTTGCCGCGAGGGGCTTCGTATGCGCGCAGCGGACATGTTGTGCAGATTAAACCCTAATACCCATATCCATACCCATAACGACCATACCCATAACCTTTTTCGGTATTTACGGCGTTCAGGATTACAGCCATATTGCGGAGTTTTTCGTCGGTGTAGAGTTGTTCTATTTCAGGCAGTAAGCGGCGATCCATCTTACCTGCACGCACGACATAGAGCGTCAGGTCGGAGATACGATTAGCGATAACCGCATCGGCTACCATACCTGACGGCACATTGTCGGTAACAATAAAATCATACATACCGCGCAAATCATCAAACAATGAATCAAGGCGCGTGCTGAGTAGCAGTTCCGCCGGATTGGGAGGTTGCGGGCCGGAATAGATGATGTCAATATCCGGATAGTTAACATCTTGATTGATTATCAGATTAATATCTTCTACGGTACGCGATAGAAAAGACGTAAGCCCCTTATATTCAAAAGAATCTTTTCCGATTGTTTTGCCCAGCGTGCCTTTGCGGGTATCCATATCTACAAGCAGCACTTTTTTGCCCGTCATAGCAAGGCTCACGGCGAGGTTATATGCCACGAACGTTTTGCCCGAACCGGGGAAATACGACGTTAAGGCTATAACTCTGATGTGTTCCTGCTTTACGCGCATAAAATCAACGTTTGTACGGATAATACGAAACGCTTCCGAAACAGGGTCGCGTCCGTGTTCTCTCACTGCGATATAATCTGATGTAGCGTTCTTTTTCGGCTTTTTGTAAGGCACTTCGCCGAGGAACGGAATCGACAGCGCCGAAACAAGGTCTTTGCGATTACGCACCATAATATCCGAAACCATTATGAAATAAATGATTAGTGCCGGTATAGCGATACCTATAATCAGCGCCGCCAATATTATTATCATTACACGCGGAGCGACAGGGCCTGATACGCCGTTTGCCGCATCAATAATACGGGCCGTACTCTCCGTAATAGCCTTGTTGAGAGCATTTTCTTCGCGTTTGTTGAGAAGATAAAGATATAGTTGCGCTTTAATTTGCTGCTGACGGCTGATGCTCGTTACATCCTTTTCCTGACGGGGTACAGCCGATATTCGCGCCCTTGTTCGCTGATTGCGCGCATCAACGCTCTTAATCTGGATGTCCAAATTGACAATAAGATTATCAACAGTACGTATTATACTCTGTCGCAAAGAGTTAAGCGAATTGTTGATGTCCTGTACAACAGGATTGCGTTCGCTGCTGCTTTCCATCAGGCGGTCGCGTTTGAGCAACGACTGGTTGTAGGTCATAATTTGCGTCTCAACATTAATGTCTTCAATACCTGTGTTCGACGGTATCAACTCCGCACTTTTGGCTGGGTCGGCAAGATATGTGCGAACATAACTTGCCATAGACCGTTGATTACGAAGCCTTTGCGCTTCAAAGTCCGACTTACTGCTCTCCTGCAACGCCAACTGCGCATCGCTTTGAATGTCAGTCAGTTGATGTTCGGTTTTATATTGAGTAATAAGATTATCTACGTTGCCGAGTTCTTTTTCGATGATTATAAGTCGCTCATTAATAAAGTTTTCGGTATTGATAGCCATAGTATTTTTGTCGTTCACTGCTTCTTCGTTGTAAATTGCGATGACGGTATTTAGCACATCTTCGGCGCGTTGTGTCGAAACATCGCGGATAGAGAGATTGACGACCGACGTCTGTTTGTTGGCGAGATTAACGTCAAGAGCATTCCTGAACTTGCTCACGGTAGCCGGGTGGGAGTGTTTGGCTACGGTTATTTC
>JAITHS010000158.1 GCA_031279875.1 Tannerella sp. | reverse complement strand
ACGGTAATTGCTTTAAAAAATACGATAGACGGATATGGTACTCAATATATTATGCCTACACAGAATTTGCTTGACGATTTGGCGGAGGAGTTCGGCTTCACGGAAGCCGGCAATAATCTGAAAAACGCAAGGGAACAAACCAAAATGATGTTAAAAAACGGACTTGCGGCAACATGTAATTATGTAGAGACTAATAGAAAAGAGACTGCAATAGCTTTCGTGACGGATGCTTTCAACGGCAAGGTCGATTCAATCTTGTCGAAAGTAAAAAAAGACAATTACGGGACACTTCTACAAAAGATAAAAGATGCGTATCAACTTGTAAACCATAATGGGGCAGCATTTCGCGACGCTGCAATTACTCCGCAATACTTATCCGCAAGAATCGAGGAACTCAAATGGGCTGTGATTGTTCAGGAATTAAAATGGAAAGAACAGGAGGAGCAACGGGAGATAAGAGAGCGAATAAGAGAGGAGGAAAAGGCACGCAGAGAATACGAAAAAGCCATCCGCGAAGCTGCAAAAGAGGAGGAGACGCTGAAAAAGCTGATTGAAAAAGCACAAAAAGAAGTGCAACAGGCATCCGACGAGCAAAAAGCAAAATATGAAGAACGCCTGCGCGAATACCAAGAAAAATTGGCAGAAGCCGAAGCAAAGAATCAAAGAGCACTTTCGATGGCGCAACAAACCAAATCGGGCAACGTCTATATCATCTCAAACATCGGCTCCTTCGGCGAAGATGTATATAAAATAGGCATGACAAGACGGCTTGAGCCATTAGACAGGGTAAAGGAATTGGGCGACGCTAGCGTACCTTTCGAGTTCGACGTACACGCTATGATTTACAGCGAAAACGCCCCGTATCTGGAAACAAGTCTGCACAAAATATTTCTTGCGAACCAAGTGAACAAGATGAATCCCAGAAAGGAATTTTTCAGAATACCGCTCAGCGAAATAAGGAAACACATCGAAAAAAACGGACTGGAAACAAAATGGACGATTACGGCGGAAGCCCGACAGTACAGAGAGACCCTGGCTCTGGAAAAATCCATGCAAGAAAATGAAGCCCTGCGTGCGGAATGGGAAAAATCACAATTGAAATACCAATCCGATTTTGACGAACCCGCAAACGACGGAACAATTAATTAGCAATAAATTATAAACAATAAAATCATGAATGAAGCAGTAAAATTCAGTCAGGTAGAGGAAAAAATCCTGACTGTCCGCAATCAGCAAGTAATCCTTGACAGCGATGTAGCCGCGCTGTACGCCGTAGAAACCATGCGCATTAATGAGGCGGTGAAAAATAATCCCGAAAAGTTTCCGGATGGATACATTCTTGCATTAAGCAAAGAAGAGAAAAAAGAGGTTATCGAAAATTTCGATAACCCCAAAATAAAATTCTCACCGACATTCCCCAAAGCCTTTACCGAAAAGGGCTTATACATGCTTGCAACTATCCTCAAAAGTGATAAAGCAACTCAAACAACTATCGCAATTGTTGAAACCTTTGCCAAAATCCGCGAACTTGCACGTACCGTATCGGAACTGTCGGAAACAACCGAAAAATTTAAGCAAAAATCGTTGATGCAAAAAGGCGGTGAAATAATTGCGGACATTCTGGACGACGGCTTGAAAACAACCGATACGGAAACAACTATCGAATTGAATTTTGCCGTAATGAAATTCAAACACACAATCAAACGCCAACAATGAAACTTAAAAACATCAAACATTTGGCTCTTGACATGGACGGAACGATATACACCGGTACAACGCTGTTTCCGTTCACGCTACAATTCCTTGCCGATATGAAAAGTGCGGGTATAGGATATACTTTTCTGACTAACAATCCCTCGAAAAGCAAAGCCGATTATCTGACACATCTCAAAAATATGGGTATAGAAGCCGATGCGAGTCAACTGTATGCTTCCGGCGAAGCTACAATAGACTATATTAAACGACATTACCCTGATATTAAACGTCTTTTCATACTCGGCACACCAAGTTTGATAGCCGAGTTTGAAGCATCAGGGTTTATCTCTACCAAAGACGACCCTAACGACCGTCCCGACGCCGTGATAGCAAGTTTCGACAAGACGCTGACCTACTCACGCCTTTGTCGTGCCGCATGGTGGGTAAGCCGACAACTGCTTTACATAGCCACCAATCCCGACTATGTATGTCCGACAGACCAGCCGACCGTGCTTGTTGACTGCGGCTCGTTATGCGCCTGCATCGAACAGGCAACAAGCCGGAAGCCCGACATCATCATCGGCAAACCTGCTCCTCGCATGTTAGAAAACATCATACATCGTTATCGACTGCATCCCCAAGAGATAGCGATGGTAGGCGACCGTCTTTATACCGACGTAGCAACGGCAAAAAACACCGGCGCTGTCGGAGTATTGGTATTGAGCGGCGAGACAACGCTCGAAGACTTGAAACACAGCAACATAGAGCCGGATATAGTAGTAGAAAACATCAAAGAATTAGGACAACAAATACTTAACGCAAAATGTTATTAATTAATCATTTAACTATCAAATAATTATGAGCAAATTCAGAACAAAAGTTTTAAATTCGATCATTAGTTGCCTGTGCGCGATATACGCATTTCAGGCATGTGGAGACGACGAGAGTACCGGAATTGTAAGGATTCCGTATGATCCCTCTCAACCGGTCAAAGTAACAAAATTCTTTCCCGATTCCGGCAGGATCAGGGATAAGGTTATTCTCGAAGGCACGAACTTCGGTACCGACCCTTCAAAAATCAGGGTATGGTTCAACAACAAACAAGCAGCCGTAATCGGTTCTACGGGCGAACAGTTGTATGCTATCGTACCTCGAATGCCGGGCGACACATGTACTGTGGCAATAGCGGTAGGCGACGGAACGCAGTTAGGCCGCGATTCCGTTGTTTTTGAGCAGAAGTTTAAGTACAGCATAACCGTGTCGGTTACGACGGTATGCGGCGACGGCACGACTATCAACCGTCCGGGCGCTCTCGAACAGGCCCAGATAGCCCCGTTCCAGATGGATGTTGACCAGAACGGAAACATCTTTGTAGGCGTAGAGTTAGGCTTTGCCGGCGGCGCCAACAAGATCGATTGCGGTCTGGTACGTATAAACGAAGAAGAAAACACTATGGAATTGATTTCCAATCTCGGCAACTCAAACAACGGCACATCAACCATTCAGGAACCGCGTTTGGAAGGTCTCAATGCCGACAAATTTACGGGCAAACTATATGCCAAGCAACGAGCCGCGCTGTCGTATGTTGTAATAGACCCGTCAGAGCATTGGGTACCGAGATTAAAAAACTGGTCATTTAAGACTAATCCGAAACATCCGGAATATGACAATGACCGTCCTACAGTTACCGGCAGTTACATGGGATATAACATGTTTAACAAGAAATGTTACACCCGTTTTTCGTCCGGTCATATAGCCGAAATCGACCCTGAAACCGGCGAGGGGATGATAATATTCAAAACCCCGCAAATATCATGCACAACAATCGGTGTAGATGTTGATCCCAAGCATCCTAACATGATATATTTTTCGGGCTACAATTCCGGTTCGGTAGCACACGGCATCTGGCGTCTTGACTTGAACGACCCCGACAACAGTTGGACACGCTTAAACGCTCCCACAAGTTCGGGTTACAGAGACGGACCGATAGAGCAGGCAATGTTTAACACACCTTACGGTTTACGTTTCGACATGGACGGTTTGATGTATATTTCCGATCAGGGCAACAGTCTTATCCGCAGTTACGACCCTGAGACGGGATTAGTTTCAACCGTGCTTGGTATTCCCGGCCAGCCCGGATTTGCCAACGGCGGTCGTGAAGAAGCTAAATTCAACGGCGCCACATCGGTAGGCGTTGACCTTAACGGCAATGTTTATGTAGCCGACCGCAGCAACAGGCGTATCAGAAAACTTGCGATAGAATAAATAACAAAAAAATAAAGAAAAGATGAAGAAAAGGAAATTCTTATTATTAATAACGCTGTTCATGTCAATGATAATGGCGGTATCAGCGCAGAAAGACAAAGTATTTGTCATGGAAGGCACCGTATATGATGATACGGGCGAGACACTTCCGGGCGCTACCGTTTATATAAAAGACAAGACAGGCGTCGGCACTGCTACCGACGCAAACGGTAAGTTCGGCATCAAAGCCGAGAAAGGCGATAAAATCGTATTTTCGTATATCGGATACGACAATCAGGAATATTTGGTATTGGAAGAAAAGAAAGACATTGTAATCAACTTTAAGGAATCATCGGCATTGTTGGATGAAGTAGTAGTAACGGCATTAGGCAAGCAGCGCAAGATTTCGTCGGTAGCTGCCGTTACGTCGGTTGACGTCAAAGACTTGCAGTCGCCTGTTGCATCTGTTGCCAATCTGCTTGGCGGCAAGGTAGCGGGCGTTATTTCGATGCAATCGAGCGGCGAGCCGGGTCAGAACATTTCGGAGTTCTGGGTACGCGGTATCGGCACATTCGGCGCCAGCAGCGGTGCGTTAGTGCTGATTGACGGTTTGGAAGGCAATATCAACTCGATTGATGCCGCCGACATAGAGAGTTTTTCGGTCTTAAAAGACGCTTCTGCGACAGCCGTTTACGGAGTTCGCGGAGCCAACGGCGTAGTACTTATCAATACTAAACGCGGCGAAGACGGCAAGATGAAAATCAAAGCCCGTGCCAACTGGTCGATACATCATCTTACCCGCGTGCCGGAATATTTAGGCGCTTACGATTACGCGATATTAGCCAATGAAGCGATGGAAGTGCGCGGAGAATCGCCGCGTTTCAAAGACGTCGAGATGGCAATCATTAAGGGCAACCTCGACCCCGACCTTTATCCTAACGTAAGTTGGCAAGACGAGGTACTCAACCGCAACTCTCTGCGTCAAAACTATTATGTCAGTGCCAACGGAGGCGGCAGTATAACACGTTATTTTGTTTCTCTGGGCGGCAGTCGCGAAGAGGCGGCTTACAAGTACGACAAAGACAGCCCTTACGCTTCGAATGTAGGTTACGGCACATACACTTTCCGTACAAATTTAGATATCGACTTGTCGAAGACAACAAAAGTATTTTTCGGCACCGACGGTTTTCTGTCTATCAACGACCAGCCCGGTTTCGCCAATACCGACTATATCTGGATGGCGCAGTCGCAACTCAACCCCATTTATTTGCCAACAATCTACTCCAACGGCATGTTACCGGCGGCAGGCGCCAACGAAAATTCGTCTCCTTATGTGATGATAAACCGTACCGGTAAATCTTCGAGGCAGATTTACAAAGGCAAAATAACGCTTGCAGTATCTCAAAAACTTGATTTCATACTCGAAGGATTGGATATTAAGGCACAGGGAGCTTATGACGTTGAAAATAATTTCTTTGAAAGAAGATACGTACAACCGGCTCTTTATCAGGCACTTGAGCGCAAAACCGACGGTTCGCTCGTTATGAAGGAAATGGTTGTTGCCCAGCCGGCATTATATTATAAAACTACAAGTCAGTATCGCAAATATCATTTTGAATCGATATTAAATTACAGTCATCTGTTTGGCAGCGACCACCGTGTTTCGGGCTTGATTTATTATTATCTCAGCGACAAAAAAAATACCGATGACGCGATAAGCAACATGACGGCTATACCTGTTCGTTATCAGGGTGTTTCGAGCCGTTTGACATACAGTTTGAAAGACACCTATATGATAGATGTCAACTTCGGCTATACCGGTTCGGAAAACTTCCAGCCCGGTCATCAGTACGGTTTTTTTCCTTCTATTGCCGTAGGCTGGGTACCGACGGGATATGAATGGGTACAGCAAAAGATGCCGTGGATGGATTTCTTCAAAATCCGTGCTTCTTACGGCTCGGTAGGTAACGACCGTCTTGCCGGAAACCGTCGTTTTCCGTACATGACAAAAGTAACGCTCGGCAATTCGACAGGCGTTTATGAGAACATGTTGCCGATTGAAATTTTGAGAGAATCGGTTGCCGGCGCCGACAATTTGAGGTGGGAAAAAGCACTTAAAAGCGACATCGGTTTTGAAGGACGCTTTTTGAAAGAAAAAATAGAGTTTGTACTCGACTTTTTTAAAGACGAGCGCGACGGTATATTCCAGCAGCGCGCACAAGTTCCTGATTATGTGGGATTAACAAACAATCCTTACGGCAACGTAGGTTCGATGAAAAGTTTTGGCGCCGACGGCAATGCAAGTTTCACTCAAACGCTATCAAAAGACAGTTATTTCACCCTTCGCGGCAATTTCACTTATTCCGACAGCAAAATCCTCAACTGGGAAGAATCATATCTCGAACATCCGTATCTGTTTCGCGCCGACTATCCTAACGGCGCTATACGCGGCTATCAGTCTCTGGGGCTGTTTAAGGATGATGACGATATTCGTTACAGCCCAAGTCAGAGTACATTCGGCAATTATAAACCCGGCGACATTAAGTATAAGGATGTTAACGGCGACGGCAAGATAACGACCCTCGACAGGGTACCGCTGTCGCGCAACTCCATACCCGTGCTGATGTATGGTTTCGGCGGCGAAGTAAATTATAAAAAGGTAACGCTCGGAGTGCTGTTCA
This sequence comes from Tannerella sp., assembly GCA_031279875.1. GTDB lineage: Bacteria > Bacteroidota > Bacteroidia > Bacteroidales > Tannerellaceae > Tannerella. The sequence goes on along the minus strand of JAITHS010000158.1, from coordinate 6,022 downwards.
AAGGCACCGGCAAAACCGACTATTTCCATGTCGGTCAATCGGTTTCGCACAACGGTCTTTCTTACAACAACGGAATGGGATACGTGCCTTTTCACGGCGGTTTGTCGGGCAATGTATTGAAAGAAGTCGCTAATCCCGCTAATCGCTGGATACCGAAAGAATACGCCCTTGCACACGGTATTCCGGTTGAATATGCCGAAAATCCGAATGCCAAATATCCGATGCTGCAATACGGTTTGAACAATAACAACTCTCAATTGTCGGATTTCTGGAAAGGCGACGCACGGTATCTGCGATTGCAGGAAGTAACAGTAAGTTACAGCCTCAAAAACGATTTTCTGCGTAAAATCAATATCTCGTCAATCGACCTCCAACTTATCGGTACCAATCTCTATGTATGGGATAAAGTGAAAACTTTCGACCCCGAACAGGCTAAATTCAACGGTCGCGTTTATCCTATTCCTTCTACTTATACTCTTCAAATGTATATTAATTTATAAATGTTAATAATTATATAAAATATGAAAAATATATTAAAATATTTATTTCTGCTGATGATGTTTACCACATCCTGCTCCGACTACTTGAATGTGGACGATTATTTCGACGATGAGTTCAAACTTGATTCCACCTTTACCCAGTCGCGTTATGTTAAGGCATATATGTGGGGTATGGTAACGATGATACCTGACGAATCATATACGGTGCGTTACAATCATACACCCGGTCCGATTGCTACCGACGAAGCGGTAATCAATATCAACGAAGGCGGAATAGTTTATAACGGCACCAATTTTTCGATGGGCTTTACCACTCCCGATGCGATGCGCGAATTAGATTCGTGGCAAACGTATTACAGGATAATTCGTATCGCCAACACTATTTTGAACCGCATGAATGAGGCTCCCGACATGACTTATGCCGACAAGCGCGAGATTGAAGGTTACACCCGATTTTTTCGTGCATACGCGTATTACAATCTGCTGATCAACTTCGGCCCACCCATTTTGCTTGGCGACGAAGTAGTCAACAACAACGAGCCGCTCGAATATTATGACCGCGAACGCGCCACATACGACGAAACGGTTGATTTTATCACTTCCGAAATGGATAATGCCGCCATGCTGATGCCCCTGACCGTCAGTACAATGGACTTCGGACGTCCCACACGCGGCTCGGCAATGGCTATTTCGGCGCGTCTCAAGCTCTACCACGCAAGCCCTGCTTTCAACGGCGGCGAGGTGGCACGACGCTATTATTCGACATGGAAACGCAAGTCTGACGGCGTTAATTTCATACAACAGACATTCGACGAGCGTCGCTGGGCAGTAGCCGCCGCCGCCGCCGAAGAAATAATAGCAATGCAAAACGAAGGTCGCAAGATGTACAACTTGTACGTCATGCCCCAAACCGACGCTACTCATCAGTTGCCGACAGTAACCGGCGACCCTAACTTCAACACAAAACTATTCCCCGAAGGCGCCGCCGGCATCGACCATTACCGTTCGTATTCGGAACTGTTCAGCGGCGAATGTGCTGCTTCGACCGTTTCGGAGTTCATCTGGGCGCGTCGCTCCAACTATTGCGAGTACGGATTGAAAGGCTCATGGTCGTCGGGAGTGATGCCCAAATCGCTCGGCGGCTGGGGACGATGGTCGGTAACACAAAAACTCGTTGACGCATATCGCATGGACGACGGCCGCACTATCGACGAAGCCAAATCCGACGGCTATTATTCGGAGCAAGGTTTTTTGACCGACAAAATCTCGTTTTCGGGCTATCGCTTGATGCCCGGAACGTCAAACATGTACGTCGGGCGCGAGATGCGTTTCTATGCCTCTATCGGCTTCAACAACTGTCTCTGGGACGCTGCTTCATGTACCGAAGCGCCGCTTGAAGACGGCTCCGGCGCACGCGACCATATCGCCAACTACTACTCCGACGGGTGGGACGGCAAATATATTACCGCCGCGTCGCTCGATTATTCGATTACAGGTTTGGTATGCAAAAAATATATCCACCAGATGGATTCACGCAAAGGCTCCGGCGCACGTATGATGGATAAAGTTTATCCTATCGTGCGCTATGCCGAGATACTGCTCAATTATGCCGAAGCGCTCAACAATCTCACGTCATCGTTTACTATCGAAACCAACGGCGTGCAGCGTACCGTATCACGCGACGCAAACAAAATTTTGACCGCGTTCAATCAAGTGCGCTATCGTGCCGGACTGCCCGGACTGACATCGCTGCCTTCACGCGAAGAGTTCCAAAAACTGCTGCAACAAGAGCGTATGGTAGAATTTACACACGAAAATCATCGCTACTTCGACGTTCGCCGTTGGGGTATATATGAAGAAACAGAGCGCGAACCGATGCAAGGCATGAACGTTGAGGCTTCGTCGGGCAACAGAGAAGCATTCTATCGCCGTACAGTGCTGACAGGCAATATTCGCGGACGTGTTGTTGACCGTAAGTTGATGTTTGTACCTATCCCGCGTGATGAAATACGACGCTTGCCTTCGCTCGCCCAAAATCCGGGCTGGGAGTAAATACTAATTTATAAATTTTTTTAATAATAGAACATGAGATATTTAAAATTTTTAATAATAACATTGATTATGACTGTTTGCTCCAACTCGTGCGACAGCGATTATATCTTTGAAAAAGAATTATATAAACAGGTCATTTCGCTTATTTGCAGCGACACTTACAATGTGCTGTCGGATACTCAGGAACTGACCGGAGAAGAAGTCGAAAGTTACATCGCCGTATCGGTTGGAGGCACAGGAACGACTTCTACCGACATTCGCCTCGCTATTGTTGAAGACGAGACTAAATTAGTTGACTACAATTTTAACAATTACGACGCCGACGTGTCGCGCTACGCTCAAAGACTGCCCGTATGGAGATATACCATAGACGACGCTCACATCATAGTACCCAAAGGCGAACGTACCGGTAAGATGAAGATTAAATTCAATCCCAACGGTCTGTCGCCCGATACAGCCTATTTCCTGCCGCTGGCTATCGCTTCAACGTCGGCTTACGAAATAAATCAGAAGAAAAACTATCTGATGTATCGCGTGCTGATAAAAAATTTCTACGCCCAGCAACAGTCTGCCGCCACTTCCTATACTCTTTATTCGGATAACGGAATGAAAGGCTCGGTCTCGTTTTCGCTCAACAAACAAGTGCAGCCGCTGACAAAAAACAGCGTCCGTATGATGGCCGGCGACCTGGAATTTAAATCAACCGTAGCATCATACGAAGCAGGCGCGATAGTTGTTACCGTTGGCGACGACAACAAACTGACTATCAAGCCTTACAAAGAAGACGGCACACTTCAGGTTACGCAAGTTGACGGCGATGCGAATTATCCGAATACGTTTACTCTTGAAAATGATTGGGGTACAAAATGGAAAAAATTCCTCCTTCATTACAAATATAAAGCCGGTACTGCCGCCGAAGTTGATATGAGAGAGGAACTGAAACTCGAATATACCGATGAAGATTGAAATATTATTGGTTTTGACGACATTATTAATGGTGGAGTGTTCGGCAAAAGAGGAAGCGCCGTTTTTAAATATCGAAAAACAGAGCGTTACATTTGCTTCCGAGCAGGCTTCGCAGGTTATATCATACTCGTCGAGCGCTGCATTAACGGCATCGTCGTCGCAGCCCGAATGGTGCGGTGCGCGTGTCGTTGCAGGCAAAATCAGCAGCGTGATAGAAATAACCGTAACGGCTTGTAACGAACCGGGTTCGGCACGCACGGCCGATATAACGATAACGGCAGGCAGCCTTTCCGACGTCATAAAAGTGAAGCAAAGCGGTCCGGCGCCGTTCTTCTCTATTGCCGACGAACAGCGGACGCAGGAGTTTGATGTCGCCGCAGCATCGGCAACGGTCAATGTTATTACTAATATGACGTTTACCGCTACCGCATCGGCAGCATGGTGCATGACGGCTATCAACGCTACTGCGTCCGGCGGAAATATCACCATTTCCGTTGCCGACAACAACGACATCGACAACCGGACGGCAACGGTAACCGTCAACGCCGACGGCTTCGAGCCTCTAACTATCAACGTGATGCAGAAAGGCGATGTGCCTGACCTCGCAGGAACGAATGTCAAAGGACGTGTTGTTTGCAACGGTCGCGGCGTAGCAGGAGTAACCGTTTCCGACGGCTTTGAGGTAACTACAACCGACGATAACGGAATATACCGGCTTAACTCCGGCAAAATGTCAAACGGAATACTGCCGCCTTACGTTTTTATCTCAATACCAGGTAATTATGAGGTTACGGCCAAAGAACGCGCTCCGCTGTTTTATCAAAAACTGACTGCCGCCGTCGATGTTACCGAACGCCACGATTTTGAACTGACAGCCGTCAACAACGAACGCCACGTCGTGGTCGCCATGGCTGACCTTCATCTCGCTAATCGCCTGCAAGATATAGACCAGTTTAACGGCGTACAGGCCGACTTAAACGCTACAATTGAGGCTTATGCCGCTTCAGGAGTGAAAGTTTACGGGCTGACGCTCGGCGATATTTCTTGGGAAACATACTGGTATAGCAACGGTTTTACTATTCGTAACTATTTGCCGTATATGAATCGCTTTAAATGCCTGATATTCAATACTATAGGCAATCACGACAACGACCCTTATATGGAAGGCGACCGGAACTCCGTTTTTACGTACCGCGATGCGCTCGGCCCAAGCTACTACTCGTTTAACCTCGGCAAAGCGCATTATGTAGTTCTTGACGATATCGAATATATCAATAACGGAGGCTCTCAGGGCGTTTACGGCGACCGCAAATACAACGGCAAGATAACTTCGGAACAGATAGAATGGCTCAAAAAAGACCTCGCTCTCGTTGATGATAAATCGGCTCCGCTAATAATAGGGCTTCATATCCCCGTCTATAAAACGCCTTCGGCTAATTTTACGCCTAATCCGACTAATCTTTCCAACAGCACGGAATTTGTTAACTGTCTGACAGGCTTTACCGATATTCATCTGCTGACAGGTCATCTGCATTATAACTGGGTTTTGCCTGATGATGCCCGACATATCATCGAACATAACATTGCCGCAGTTTGCGCTACATGGTGGTGGACGGGCAGCAACGGCTATGCCGGCAATCATATCTGCAAAGACGGCTCGGTAGGCGGCGGAAAAGTATTCGAAATCGACGGTAATCAAGTGAAATGGTACTACAAATCGTCAGGCTTCGACCGCAACTATCAATTTCGTACTTATGACCTTAATAATGTTCATATTACCGCCGAAAAATATGCCGCCAAAGCAGACGTTTCCAAAGTATCCGAATATGCCGGCGAATACGCATCTCCTAACAACGGTAATGAGATATTAATCAACGTTTTCGGTTATGACCCGCTATGGAAAGTGGAGGTGTTTGAAGGTTCAACACCTTTGACCGTAACACGCGCTCCGGGCAAAGACCCGCTACATATCATCTCCTACGAGTGCTTACGCCTCAATGTCGGCGCAGAACCGACAGCCGATTTTTTATCCAACAACTCGGCTCATCTGTTTCGTGCCAAAGCATCTTCGGCTACTTCAACTCTTAATATCCGAGTAACAGACCGCTTCGGTAACGTTTATTCGGAAACAATGACGCGCCCAAAAACGCTCAATTTTCAAACTAAATAATTAATCAATATGCAAACAAGTAAAATTTTTCAAATTAAAAGCCGTATTTTTCCGGCGCTGATGATTATGATGGGCTTCGTAGCCTTTTCGGCTTGCTACGAAGATGAAGCCGACCCTTTTATTCGTATCAACCCTTTTGAGGCTTTACAGGTAGATAATAACGGCGCCGAAGCGGTCATATCCGTTGACGCCAATATAGAATGGAATGTCAGCGTTGACGATGCGTGGGTGAAGTTTGAGCAAACCGCGCAGGGCATTAACGTTACGGCTGAGGCCAACGCTAACGCCATGACGCGACGAACGCTGCTGCACATCAAAAGCGATAAACATCCGG
>JAITHS010000064.1 GCA_031279875.1 Tannerella sp. | reverse complement strand
ATATGACATATAAACTGATTGTGCTTGACGTTGACGGCACACTGCTCAATAATGACGGAATAATAACCGCACGGCTCAAAACGACGCTGATAAAGGTTCAGCAACTCGGTGTCAGGATTGCGCTGGCTTCGGGACGTCCGACGTATGGACTGATGCCGCTGGCAAAAGAACTCGACATGCAAAGTTATGGCGGCTATGTACTGTCGTATAACGGCGGCTATGTTATTGACGTCAAAACAGGCGAAAAAATGTTCGAGAAACGTATCAATCCGCAGATGCTGCCTTATTTAGAACGAAAAGCAAAGAAAAACGGTTTCGATATTTTTACTTACGAAGACGAATTTATTATCACAAATAATGCTGATAATAAGCATATTATACACGAAGCCGAACTTAACGGAATGCGTATCAGGGAGGTAGAAGATTTTGCCGAAGCAATAACTTTTTCTCCCAACAAATGTATGCTTGTCAGCGACGACGAGAATGCTTTGACGGGGCTTGAAAGCAACTTGAAAAAACGTCTTGCCGGCGAGTTGGACGTATTCCGCTCGGAGCCGTTTTTCCTCGAAGTAGTGCCGCCGTTTATTGATAAGGCTAATACGTTGAGCATTTTGCTCGAAAAGCTTGGCATAGCGTTTGAAAATGTTATTGCTTTCGGAGATGGCGTTTGCGACGTCGGCATGTTACAGTTGGCAGGCGTCGGCGTTGCGATGGGCAATGCGCAGGCGTCGGTTAAGGCTTGCGCCGACCATGTAACGCTGTCGAACGACAAAGAAGGCGTGGCTGTTGCCGTTGAAGCGACTTTTCTTGCCGACGTTTTGCCATCAGAGATGCCGTTAGACAAACTCAACATTACCAACCGCAAATCGCTGATGGGTCATCTCGGCATTCAATATACTTACGTATCCGAAAGCCGTATCGAAGCCACAATGCCTGTTGACGAGCGCACGCGGCAGCCTTTCGGCATACTCCACGGCGGGGCTACGCTGGCGTTGGCAGAGACGGTAGCCGGTCTTGGCTCGCTGATGATTTGCAAGCCCGATGAAATGTTTGTAGGCATGCAAGTAAGCGGCAATCACATCGCTTCGGCACACGAAGGCGATACGGTACGCGCCGTCGGAACGATAATTCATCGTGGGCGCACGTCTCACGTATGGAACATTGATGTCTTTACATCTACAGACCGCCTCGTATCGACAGTGCGCATAGTTAATGCCGTCAGAAAAAAATCCTGATATGCACAAGTATCTTATTATATTTGCTTTTTGTGTGTTTTTTTACGCCGGAGCAACAGTCCCGCCGTTGAGCGAAAAGGCGCGTATCAGTTTGCTTACCTGCTCGCCGTCGGACGACAATGTTTATACCCTCTACGGACATACTGCTATCAGGGTTTGCGATTCCGTAGCAGGTTTCGACATGGTATTCAACTACGGCATTTTCGATTTTTCAAAGCCATATTTCATATACCGTTTTGCAAAAGGCGAGACCGATTATATGCTCCGAGCATACTCGTTTCGTAATTTTTTGTATGAATATTCAATGCGTGGCAGCGAGGTCTGCGAACAGGTTATGGCATTGAAAGCCGACGAGCGTGAAGCCTTATGGCAGGCTCTGGCGCTCAATGAGCGTCCCGAAAACCGCGTCTATCGGTACAACTTTTTCTTCGACAACTGCGCCACCCGCCCTGCCGTAATGATAGAGAAACATATCAACGGCGGAATAAATTTTGCACAGCCGGTAAAATCTCAAACTTTCCGCGACATCATAAACTATTGTACCCGCAACCATCCATGGGTAACTTTCGGCTGCGACATAGTAGTCGGCTTGCCGGCCGACCGACAGATGACCCTCCGCGAATCGTTTTTCATCCCCGCCATCCTGCGTAGCGCCTTTTCTACGGCAACCGTCGGCAACGCTCCGTTAGTATTACAAACTACAATCCTCTCGCCCGCCGCACAAACGGAAAGTTTTACTTCAACACTGACATCTCCCGTTGTATGTTCATGGCTGTTTTTTGCGATAGTGTTGATTTTATGCCTGTTAAAGAAAAAATTCATCGTGCCTGTTGTATTCCTGCTCGCAGGATTGGCGGGATGTGTACTGTTTTTCCTGAGTTTCTTCTCCGTTCATCCTGCTATCTTTCCTAATATCAACCTGCTATGGCTGCATCCGCTTCATCTTGTCGGCGCAGTCCTGATGTGTGTCGGTAAAAAAGCAGCACGTATATATCACATTTTCAATCTGTTAGCGATAATCACAATGCTCATCCTCTACCCGCTCGTCGGGCAGCATTTCAACTTTGCTTTCATCCCGCTGATAGCCACATTATTATCAATTACGAATTACGAATTAAAAATTACGAATTACGAATTAAAAATTACGAATATCCTTAAATGACGTTTTTCGCTCAATAACTTAATTACGAGGACGTTAACGTACAGGGCATTCGCAGTCCCGCAGGGGACGACACTTTATTAACCGGAGACTTTAGTCTCCGGTGAGAAGAGTCATATCAACAATAGTCCCGCATGGGACGACACTTGATTGCGCCGTATACAAGGATTGTTGCCGGAAAACCGCTTGCAGGGTTTAAAACATTAAATACAAGGCAACGATTGAAACAATCGAAGAAGGCAGGAAAAAGCCCAAAAAGAAGAAAGTAGAAAAAACACTCTGTTTACGTTTAGTATGGTACATAGACGATCAGGTAAGACGATATAAATTCATCACCAATAATTGGGAAA
>JAITHS010000035.1 GCA_031279875.1 Tannerella sp. | reverse complement strand
AGTTCAACCAGTTTGGAGAATTTGTCGGAGGAGATGAGAATGTCGAAAGCATCAACTTTTTGCATTTTTGCATTTACGTATCGCAGTCCGGGCAGTTTGTTTTTCACTGCGTTTATTCGTTTTTCAATGAGTCCTCCGATGTGCCCGTCAAGGGATGTGATGTCGTGATAGAGGTCGTAGAGTTGCGTTCTGTTTGGTATCGTAACACTCTCGGCACGCACAATTGCCGCTTTGAGTTTTCCAATGTCTTTGGCGTTGCGGTCGGGGGATACGAGATTCATCTCGTGCACCGTGAGTTTTACCGGTCTTTGCGGTCGCGATGTATTTTTCTTTTTAAGAGTTTTTTTATCCATATTAAAAAATATTTAAATGATATTTAAAAATGCTGTGTTCGTTTGATGTTTGAGTTCCAGTACACGTCGCCGAGACTTTCGTCAATTTCCGTATCGGGGTCGTCGATCCGGTAAGGTAAGTCGGGGTTTACATTGCCCGCCTGCAAATCCTTCAACCATGTGAGAGCGTCCTCGTAATCTGCGCGGAACAGTTCGATGTTTACGTTTGGATTTGCCATACGCACAAGGTAGTACGAGGCGATTATTTTTACTGTTTTTTTGATGAGTTCCACCTCTGTGCCGTTGTATGTTGGCGGTTCGGTTGCTGTTCCGAAGATTGCGGCGGTATCGTAGCGGCTCATGTATGAGCGCACAAGGCTTTCCGCTGCAAGAATCTGTAGTTCGGCGGCTTCGTCGTCGCCACGTGTTATTTTGCTTATTGTTTCGGGGTACAGACTTGTTTTCCCGAGTTCCTGAATTGTTACGAGCATGTTGTTGGAATTATGAATTATGAATTATGAATTGTCCCATCGTTTTGTCTGTTTATTTTTGATAGATACGAAAGCTTCGGGAGCGTCGGTTGCTTCGCTTTGGCGGAGTTTGAAAACCGCTCCTTCGACCATATCGGGACCGTCCATTCGTTTTTGTTTGCGGGTAAAGTTTTTGAATTGTGCTTTGAGGCGTTTCATGTGTGGACATTCGCTTTCGGCTTCGTTGAAAATCAGATGTCCGAGACGGTTAAGCGGTTCGAGCGTTCCTTCGACGCGGGTATATTTATCCTTCTTGTCGCGGTCGTCGCCGGCGACGGGCAAAAACACGCCTGTTTCGTTGGCGCGAGCGCAGATTGCGGGCAGCAAAACCTGTTCGTAGAAAGGGTTTTGCAGGCTGTTGTTTTCAATCCATACGCGAATGTTTTGCGCTCCGTGCGCCTTGCACCAGGCGTATGCCTCAAAAAGGTAATCGACAAATTTTGTTGTCCCCATTGTGCCTACAAAAACCTTTGCTACAAAGTAATCGAAGCCTTTTTTTGCGACTATTCCGATTGCTTTGTCGGAGCCGGATGAGACGTCGCGATTGGAGGTTGCAGGGTCGGCGTAAATACATACAAGACAGGAGGCAAGTCGTGGTATTTTGCCGTCTTTGAGGTCTTTAAAAGTGTCGCCGCCGTCCATGGGGTTGTTGAAATATTCCTTTTGCGCACTTTCGTAACTGATTATCGAAAGAACGCGGTCGATGTCCTCTTCGCGGTTTTTTTGCGCCCAGGTGGATTTGCCATGCTTGTCGCGGATATTTACAATATCGAACTTGTCGGCAAGATTTTCACCGAAATATTTTACTGCGCAATCTTCGTGTATTATGTTGCCATTTACGAGAATACGAATGTGATTGCTGATTGATCGCGTTGGAATGAGGGCTTCTTCCACCCATTTTTTCTTGTTGCGCATGATGTCCTCGTTACGACATTCCTCGTCGGTGTCGTAATCATCAAGCAGGATAAAGTCGGGTCGGAAATTGTCCTTTCGGCTGCCTCGCACTTTGCCGCCCCATCCCAGGCCGCGAAACATGCAGCCTTTTTTGATTGTGAATTTGTCGTTTTCCCACTGTCCGAATTTTTCCTGTTCGCCGTAATCGTTTATCAGTCGCTGATTTGCTTCAAAAAAGGCTTTGAATGGCAAAAGCAGGTTCAAAGCGCTGTCCATTGTGCAACTGACAAGCAGGAAGTTGTGAACTTGTCCCGTCATAGCCAGGAAGCAAATCTCCATCATTGCACGGGCGGATTTGGCAAGTTCGCGGCTCCATGCACGGACTTCAAACCATTCCGGATGAGCAAGCAGTCGGCGGGTTGCACGGCGGTGAAAGTCGGCGGGTTCGGCGGTGCAATAGTTTGGAAAATAATACTTAAACCATGCTTCCGGTTCGGCTTCAAGCCTGATGATGCGTTTAGCACGCTCGGCGGCTGTTTCGGTGGGATCGGTGGGCGTGGCGTTTCGGAAGTTGTCCTTAAACTCTCGCCAGGCCTTTAAATAGTCATTGTCGGAAGCGGGGTTTATTGATTTTGCCATTTTTGCTTCTGTATAAGGTGATTAATAAACAAGTCAAAATATTCGCTTGCTTTTTGCGAAAAATCGAAATCAATGTCTTTTGCGAAAAGGACAAAATCGCGTGCAATGACGGTGGTTTGCCCGATATTGTATTTTTTTTCGAGTTCGGAGATGTCGCGGACGAGTTTGCGTCGCACGTCGGCTTCCTTCGACGAAGGGTAACGTTCGCCTTCGGGACGGCTTTTAATCATGGCATTGAACTCAGCAAGTTCGCCGTACAGTTCTGCAATGCGCTCGTTTTTTGAAGTGAGCAGGTTTGTTTTGATGACGTCCCAGTTGCCCTTCTTTTTCCACGCTACGACGGTTTTTTCCGTTACTCCGAGTTTTGCGGCGATTTCTTTTTGTAAGTATCCCTGCATGTATAACATGCCTGCGATTTCTTTTAAATCTTTCTTCATTTTTGCAAAAAAAATACGGCGCAAAAGTAGTGGGATCGGTTATGCTAAAAAAAAAAGACTGCAGTAATAGCAGTCTTTTTTGCACGGTTTTACGCAAAGTATGAATTTTGCGCTCTGAAAAAAACGGACAAAATGGCGTTTAAGAGGATAAATAAGGAATTTTGCCTGACCGACAGCACGGTAAACTGCTACGGATACAGGCTGCTGACAGAAGGGCTGCAAATGGACAGGTTTACCCCTCCGGTAGGTTTCTTTATGCACAACAGAGACAAAGGGATAGCGGTACGCTGGCAGGATTTTAAGACGGAAGGCGACAAACTGTATGCTACGCCGTCGGTAAACACAAATCTTTTTCCGACGCTGGCGGATGAAATAGAAGCGGGTTTTTACGTTGCCGCCAGCGTGGGGAGCATTGTAGCTCTTGAAGTGAGCGAGGATGAAACACTTAAACTCGACGGACAGACGGGCTTTACGGTAACGAAATGGTATCCGCGGGAGATCAGCATAGTGGACATACCGGGCAATTACAACGCAATAGCGCGGGACTGTTCGGCTCCGACAAGGAAAATTAACATCGTTGGCGGACTGTCGAAACTGTATGACGAAAACGATAATCTGCTTTACGATTTAAGCGGAAATTTACAATTAAATATAATAGAAAAAACGATGAGTAACATCAAACCTCAATTGACTGTTGCCATGCTTTCGGGACTTTCGCTTGCCGACGGAGCGACACAGGGGCAGGCGGATACGGCTTTTGCCGATTTGCTTGCCCGCGCAAACCGCACGGATGCTCTTGAAAAAGAGTTAAAGGAACTGAAAGCATCGCAGAACAGCGAAGCCCTTGCAGCGATAATTGCAGCGGGCAAAAAGGACGGCAAACTGACGGTAGAACTTGCCGCAAAACTCGAAAAGGACTACGCCGGCAATCCGGAAGGTCTGAAATCGCTGGTGGACACACTGCCGGCGCAGAACCGCGTAACAGGCAAGGCTGCCGACCTGTCGGGAGTACCTGAAAAATATCGCGGAAAAACCAGAGAGGATCTCTATGTGGCGGGACTGCTTGAGCCTCTGAAATCCGAATGTCCCGAATACTTTAATCAAATAATGAAAGGAGAAATCTGATGGCAACACCCGGAATTACAAATGCAATTTCAAATATTCCCGTGGAGATATTTGCGGCGTATATTATTGAAAAATTGCGCAAAACCAATCCACACGTTCATCTCGCGACAAGCGAAAACCAGTATGTGCTGTCGGGCAGCGTGGTACACATCCCGCAGGCGGGCAACAGCCCCGATGTGGTGAAAAACCGCAAAACTTTTCCCGCCGTCGCCATGCAGCGTGGAGATACGAATATTACGTATGCTCTGGACGTTTACACGACGAACCCGACGCACATAACCTGGCAGGAAGGCGCGGAAATCAACTACAACAAAACCGACAGTGTGTTGAACGACCACGTTGCCACGTTGATAGAAGGCATCGGCGACAATATCATGTACAACTGGATGAACGGACTGAAATGGAACGGCACGGCATACGTGCCTGACGTTTTGCCCGTTGCAAATTTTATCCGCACTACCGGGGCAAACACGCCAGTGAATGCCAGCGACGGACAAACGGGACAGCGTAAGGCGTTTACTTACCTCGACCTTGCTCGCGCAGAAGCGATGATGAACAAGCAGAATGTTGCAAAGACGTCGCGCTATTGCCTTGTCGAAAGTTACATGTATCAGCAGTTGATTGACAGCCTGTCGTCGAACCAGATGGCGGCTTTTCAGCAGACTGCGGATTTGAAAAACGGCGTTGTGGGCAGGCTGTGCGGCTTCGACATTATGGAACGTTCGAGCGTGCTGGCGTTCACCGCCGCCGACGCCGCCGTGCTGCCCGGACAGGCGCTTGGGGCAACGGACAATCTGGCGGCTCTGTGCTGGCAAAAAGATTGTGTAGCAACGGCTCAGGGCGATATTGTGAATTTCGAGACTTTGAAAGATCCTCTGTATTATGGAGACATCTTCTCTATGCTGGTGAAAATCGGCGGACGCTGTCGGCGCAAAGATTGGGAAGGTTTAATTCCTGTTGTTCAGGCATAAATTATGAAAAGGCTTGTATATTTGATAATTCACTGCACTGCAACTCCCGCGGGGCGCGAAGTTACGGCTGACGATATTCGTTGCTGGCATCTTTCGCCCCCTCCGGCGGGACGCGGCTGGCGACAGGTGGGCTATTCGCGCCTGTTCACGCTTGATGGTAACTCGGTTGTGCTTGTCGGCGACAACGGCGATAACTGGGTTCAGGCAAACGAGATTACCAACGGAGCAACAGGGATGAACGGAGAAAGCCAGCATATCGTATATGCAGGCGGCACGGATATTCAGGGACATCCGGAGGACACGCGCACGGAAAAACAGCGTGTGGCGATGGCGGAGTTTGTGCGCGATTTCGTACACAAACATCCGGATGTGCTGATTGCAGGACATAATCAGTTTGCTGCCAAAGCTTGCCCCTCGTTCGACGTGGCAGAATGGCTAAGGGAGATTGAAATACCGGAAAAAAACATTTACAAAAAATGAAGATGACCATACAGTTGATAATAGCAGTAATGCTTGTTCTGGCGGGTTTGACGCTGCTTTTTCTTGGATTTTTTGCGCCTCCGCCCGGCGAAATCGACCATAGCGTGCTGATTGCTTTTGGTGAAATATGCACGTTTGCGGGAACGATTATGGGCGTGGATTACAGTTACAGATTAAAAATTAGAAACAAGGATGAAAGGCATAATACTGATACTTAGTTTGCTTTTGCTCTGTCTGTCCGGCTGCCGATCGGTAAGCAAATCGACGGAGCTTAAAAGCGAAATTTCGGAAAAAAAAGATGTTAAAGTTGCGGAAACCGTTGCGGTATCGAGCATTCGTAGCGATTCGGTACAATTGACGGAGCATAAAGAATACAAGGCGGATATAGATGAAACCGTAATTGAAACGGAATGGTCTGCACCCGACAGCATCGGGAGGCAATACCCTGTAAAAACGGTCTCTAAAACCGTAAAAACAGCTGTATTGGAAAATTCGGCGTCGGGCGCTACAGTCAGTATTAATTCAGTTACCGACAGCGTCGTTTCACGCGAAACTCAGGATGCAAGCATTACGGAAATTGCGATTTCCGAAAAGGAAACAAAAAAAAAAACAAACCCGCTGCCATGGCTGCTGATTTTGCCGGCAGCAGGAATTATTGCAATGATTTACAAAAAAATTAAACAATGGATTTAAAAGAAAAATTAAAAGATTATTTTGAACGCTATCCGGCATCGGAAGAAGTTTTTGAAAACGGAGGCGTATTCTTTCACACCCGCGGGGCGGCTGAAAGTTTCGGCAAAGGCGAAACGACAAGGTACACTCGCAAAGCGGCGTTGGAAAACGCAAACGGCAACGATTTTTCAATCGCGGTTAAGTTTGTGAGGGCTACGGACGACGTGGGCGCAATCAAATACGAGGATATGAAAAAACTCGTCAATCAGTTAGGTTTGCAGGTGGAAAACGAAAAAAAGGAAACTTTTGTCAAGGCTCTGACTGCATTTAAAGAAACCTTAAAAGACGAATAAATGGCGTATCCGGGAGTAACAATAAACGTTGAAAACGGCAATCTGCTACGGGCGATTGCCGTTGGCGACGGTTTGGGCGCGATAGTCGCCACCGTTGCCACGCCCTCCCTTATTGGAGAGGTACGACAGATATTCGGCTTGCAGGATGCGGAGAGCAAAGGCTATACCGCTACCGCCGAGCCGTTCATGCACGGGCTGTTAAAACAGTTCTACGACGAAATGGGAGGCAACCAGCGCCTTTATGTGTTCGGGACAGCGGAAACGGCTACTATGACGGAGGTTGTAACGGCTACCAATCCGCTGGGATTGACGAAACTGCTAACCGTTGGCGGGGGAAACATCAATCTGGTGGCAATTGCCCGAAAGCCGTCGGCAGGCTACAACGCCGGAGGCGGTTTTCTTGATGCGGATGTGTCTTCGGCGGTGTTGGCGTCGAAGGCGATTTGCGAAGTCTGGCAGGGCAAAAACAGCCCCGTGCGGCTTCTTATAGAAGGCAGGGTGGCGAATGAAAGTGTGGACAATACCTTTTCGCCTTCGACGGCGGAAAACGGTTTTGCGGGCGTAGTTCTCGGCGGCACGGAGCCTGACGGCTCGGCAGCCGTTGCGCTGGCGCTTGCCCGTGCCTGCAAATACGGTGCGCATGTAAAACTTGGCAGCGGACGGAACGGAGCTTTGACGGCAAGCCAAATCTATATCGGCACGAAACCGATTGAGGAGCGTTTGGACGTTGAAATTTTGCACGATGCGGGTTTTATTACCTTTCACCATCGCCCCGGTATTGCAGGGTATTATTTCGGCGTGGACAAAATGTGTGAAAGCGGCGATTTCAGAATACTTGTACATGGACGGGTAATTGATAAGGCTCAGCGCATTGCGGCTGCTGCATACACTCCGTACATCGAGGATTTTATCCGCGTCGAGCCGGACGGCACACCAAATTCGACGGATGCCAAGCATCTGGAAGATATACTGCTGTCGGCAATTCGGGCAAATATGGAGGGGCAAATATCCGATGCGGCAGTTCTGATTGAACCGGCTCAAAACATGAACATCGTGGGGACTTCGACTTTGCGCGTTTCGGTGAAAATTTTGCCTCTGGGCTATCTGACATGGATTAACGTAACACTTGGTTTAACCGCTAATATTCAACAGCAATGAACGTAAATATAAGAACAAACGAATGTGCATGGGCGCAGTTCGAGGTGAAAATACTTGGACGGAAAATTAAAGGTTTGAGAGGTTTTGAGTTCAAAAAAGCGATAGAAAAAGAGCATCTGTACGGTGCGGGCAATGAGCCGATTGATATTCAGGAGGGCAACAAGTCCTACACGGGCAATATAAGCGTGCTTGGTTTTGAGGTGGATGCGATGAACCGCGCCGCCCGTGCCGCCGGCTTTGAGGACATTACGGAAGTGCCTCACGAAGCAATTGTTATCACCGCGAAATTTCAGAAACTGAAAACCGACCCCAAAACTTTTATCACCGTTACGGGAGTGAGTTTTTCGGAAGTTCCTCACGCGATGAAACAGAATGACAAAAATCGCGAAATACAGTTGCCTTTTTTAGCGATGAATATGTCATCGGAAACGATTTAATTCATTAAAAATGCAATGAAAAAGATAGACAAAACAGAAGAGCAAACAATAGAAAGCGTAAGAGAAACGCTTCGCAACCTGTTCCCTGATTTTCCGAAGTGGGAAAAACAGTTTGCACCACGACCGCTGCCTGTCATCCAGGTGGAGGGCAAATATGCAGTTTTGCGCCCGATTACGGCAAAAGAAGTGTCGCAATTTTCGATGTCCGTTGCCGCCGGCAACGGGCTGGACGATGCTTGCAGATACCTTATGGAGGAGTTGTGGCTGGGCGGCGACAATGAATTGCGCGACGACGAGGAGTATTTTATCGCCGCAATGTTGCAGGTACAAAGAATAATGGAGGTAAAAAAAAGTTTTTTTTGGCAAGTTTGAAAACCGGCATGGAAGCGTCGGAGGACTCGTTTGAGACGATTACGGTTTTCGGCTTGCTTAAATTCGGCTCGCAGGCACTGGAATGGAGCGACGAAACATTTTATTACCGAACGGGTATTGCACTAAAATTTTGGAAAGAAAATAAACTGATTTAGATGACAATAGTAGAATTTGCATTAAGGATGAGGGATATGGCTTCCGGACAGATACAGCAGTTCGGCAGTCAGAGCAACAGGATATTCGGGCAAGTTAATCAGTGGATTGGCAGCCTGACAGGTCGCAATCGTATTCTTGGAGCAAGCTACAATGAATTAACTCGACAAATACAGCAGGTTGAGGCAAGTCTGCGCAACAGCCGTTCGGCAGCACATATACGCGAATTGCGGCGGGAACTTGAACGTCTGCAACAGCAGCGTAATCGCATTTCGGGCGGAGGAGGAGCGGGAGGATCCCGTGGTGGGGGCGGTGGTTTTTCCGTCGGTAATTTTGTCAAAGGCGGACTGGTGTTAGGCGCAGTACAGCAACTTGGTTCAAAAGCGCTTGATTTTGCCGGAGATTCGATAGGCAAAAACATGGAGCGACAGAAGGTTCAGACCTCTTTTAGTGTTCTCACCGGCAGCGAGGAGAGAGGGCAGGCGCTGACAAAGCAACTTGTGGATTTGCAGAAAAATACTATCCTGGACGGGGAGGTGTTCGACAATGCGAAAACGATGCTCTCCTTCGGACTGAAAGATAGCGAAGTACTTGAGAATATGAAAATGCTTGGAGATATTTCGATGGGCGATAAAGAAAAACTTGGCTCTCTCACGCTGGCTTTCTCGCAGATGAGCAGCGCGGGAAAACTGACAGGGCAAGACTTGCTACAGATGATTAATGCCGGGTTTAATCCGCTTGAAGAAATGAGCCGTAAAACAGGCAAAAGCATGACGATGCTTCGCAAAGAGATGGAACAGGGAAAAATATCGTCGGCGATGGTCAAAGATGCGTTCAAATCGGCTACGGGCGAAGGCGGGCGTTTCAACGGGATGCTCGAAAAAATAGCCGAAACGCCGGCGGGAAAAATGGCGCAACTGTCGGGAGCGTGGGACGAGTTTAAGATAAAAGCGGGAGGCGCTCTAATGCCCCTGGTGTCGATGGCGATGGAGTTTGCAAACAAACTTATGCCGGTTGCGGAAGCTCTCATAAGTCCGCTGACCGCAGGCGTTCAAACGGTTGTCGGATGGTTGCAGCAGGCATACGAGTGGCTTGTTTCGCTGTTTACAACAACGGGCGGCTGGTCGGATTATATTGCTATCGTTAAGCAATTTATAGTCGGTTCAATCGTACCGGGCGTGCAAAAAATCGTCGGCTACGTTGTTCATGTTGTAAAAAAATTGGCAGAATTTATAGGCAAATCGCAGTTATTGAAAGATATATTCAGTTTTATCGCTTCGGTATGCAGCATGATGTGGGATGTGATAGGCTGGGTAATAGACAAGGTAAAATGGCTGTTCGACAACGTTATAATGCCTATTCTGAACGCAATAGAAACCGTCTATCGGTTTTTAAAGGGAGGAAGTAAAGTTGAAGTCAAAGCCGACAAGGACGGTACCGTAACCGTAGAGCCGTTGCCGGAGCAGAAGAAAACCGAAGAAAAAACCCTCGACACGCTGAGCGACATATCGAAAAACACTAAGGAAAACACAAAAGACACGACGGACGCTAATGCGGCAATCGCCTCCGGCGGACCCAGGATTGTCAATATAACAGTGCCGAAGTTCCTTGACAGCATAGTAATCAACACAACAAACCTGCCGGAAAGTTCCGCCGACGTTCAGCGTCTGTTCATGGAACTGTTCGGGCGCGTGCTGGCGGGAGGGGCGGCTACCTTATGATTTCGACCGCAAACGTTATCAACCTTGTAAATCTGTATCGCGAGTATTTCGGCAACAGCCCTTACCTGGTGCAATATGAGCCGTCGGCGCTCCCCGACGCAAGTTATGGAAACGTTCCGCCGCGAAAACAGACGGGACGGACACAACTTGGCGAAGCTCTTACAAGCGAAACGGCGGATGCTTACGGACACGAGGTTTTTCTTCCGGTTGAATTTTTCAAAAGCAATACACAGTTTTTAACCTTAAAATGTTGTACGGTAAGGATTACAAGCAAAAAAACCATAATCCGCACAGCAGTTGCGGAGCGCATCGGTACGGTGAAAGAACAATTTAGCACAGGCGACTGGGAAATTAGCATCAAAGGCGTGCTGATTGCGGAAAACAGGCAATTTCCTGATGATAAAATTCTGAAATTAAAAGAACTGTATGAAACAACGGATGAAGTTGAGCTGTATAATGCGATGACCGGGTTGTTTATGCTTCCAAGCAAACGAATAGTGATAAGCAGTATTGAATTTCCTGATGTTCAGGGCAAAAACAACCGTCATCGACCGTTTGAGATGTCCTGTGAGAGCGATTTTGTTGAAACCTTAATTGTGCGTGAGTAATGTTTGTGATGACCAGCGATATACATGTAGGCGAATACAAAGTTAAGCCGGCTTCGGTGAAATGGAAATGCAGCGTTGCAAACTTCGTTGATATCTGTTCGATACAGTTGCCCGCAAGCGTTTATGTTCCGAACACTCTGACGGGCACGGAAACGCCCGACGGCTTTAAAAAACTGCGTTTTATGCCATTCAAAGAGGGCGACGCTGTAAGTGTTGCGCTCGGATACGACAACGACAATAAAACGGTTTTTAAAGGTTATTTAAAACGCATTAATTTCACCGTTCCGCTAACACTCGAATGCGAGGGGTACAGTTACCTGCTGAGCGATGTATATTTCACAAAATCATACGCTCGCACAACTTTGAAAAATCTGCTTAAAGACCTGACGGCGGGCACGGCAATCCGGCTGTCGGAATATGTTTCCGACGTCCCGCTGACTAATTTGACATTCAGGAACTACCCCGGCACAAGCGTGCTTGAATGGCTGCAAAAGGAACTGCTGGCAAGCGTGTATTTCGATTTCGACAAACTGTATGCGGGAGCAAGCCGCTACGGACTTAAAAAAGACGCTCATAAGTTGCGTCTCGGCTGGAATACCGTCGAGGATAAAGATTTGAAAAAAAGTGATAAAAAGACGAAAATAAACGTCGAAATCGTAACAAAAAATCCTGCCGGAGAAACGAAAAAAACCAAAGACGAGACGAAAAAATACAACGCATCGAAGGAGGTAAAAATCCGGAGCGGACTGCCCTCCGCCTTTGTAAATTCAATGAAAAACGAGTTGCAAAGACTTGAAGATTACAAAGGTTATTCGGGCAATATTGTCTGTTTTCTGCAACCCTGTTTTGAAAAAAGCATGACGGTGGATATTACCGACAATCGCTACCCGGAACGGGCAGGAATTTTCTTTGTAGAGGCGGTGGACGGCTCGTTCGACAAAAGCGGCGGTCGGCAAAAAATAACGGTTAATTTTTTTGGAGATGTACACGGAAAATGAACTTAGACAAATGCTTGCCCGCTTTTCACGGGACAATTCGGGAGCGGCGACAATGATTGCAAGCGTCGTCAGCGTCGATACGGACAAGTGTACATGCGTATTGAATGACGAGGTTGATTATTACGATGTTCGACTGGCGGCAACAGAGGGGGCAAACAAGGGTTTTTTAACCGTTCCGGCGGTCGGCTCAAAGGTAATGGCTGTTAAGATAGAAGACAGCGACGGCTGGGTTGTCGTCGCCTTTACCGAGATTGAAAAAATCCAGATGAAAGTTAAGGACGAAAGCCTGGCGACACTTGCGGCTGATTTGATAACAGCCATACGTTCAATGAAATTTACAACCAACGCCGGACCCACCATTGCGCTGGTGAACGACTTGGATTTCATTAATATACAAAACAGGTTGAATAAAATAATTTATTGAAAAGATGACAAGTTCGGACAGACTGAAAACAGCAATTGCAATCGCTCTGCGAGCGGAACAGGCGGAGCAAAACGACGCGGAGGCAAGCCTCGACCGCATCGCCGGCGCAATAGCCGCGGCGGTGGTGGTTGAGATAAAAAACCTGCAAATCGTCTATTCCGCAGGACTGGTTGCACCACCGGGCGGCGGGGCGGTTACGGGAGTGTTTAACTGTACAATATCTTAAATCGTTATGCCAAAGGATATATTACTTGACGGGAATGATTTGGCGATTGTCGGCGGCGATTTCGCTGTTGGCGAAAGTTCGGCGCAACATCAGGAACTGTTGCTGCTGTCGAATAAAGGTGAATGGAAGGAAAACCCGATGCGCGGCGTTGGTGTGATACGATTTGTCGAAACAGGCGATAAAACAGGACTTGCCCGCGAAATCGCTTCGGAATTTTCGCGCGACGGGATGAAAATCGCGAAAATAGAAATAAATATACCTGATGTTGAGATTGATGCGGAATATGAATATTAAG
Organism: Tannerella sp.; assembly: GCA_031279875.1. GTDB lineage: Bacteria > Bacteroidota > Bacteroidia > Bacteroidales > Tannerellaceae > Tannerella. Next base: position 2,939 of record JAITHS010000035.1, on the reverse strand, counting down.
GTATTGAAATATCAGAGCCTGTTCGACATTGCAATTCAGGAAACGGGCGACGCAAGCAATGTTTTTGCAATTGCAGCCGCTAATGGAATGAGTATAACCGACACGCCACCGGAGAGCGTTTTTGTGCCGGACACGATTGTTACGGAACGCAAAACAAAGGAATATTTTGCTGCACGCGGGTTGAAGCCGGCAACGGGAATAAGTACAACAGCCGGCGGCAACAGCGAGGACGGCGAAGGCGTGGAGTTCTGGTATGTTGAATATGATTTTACAGTCAATTAAAAATTACGATTATGGCAAGAACAATAGATGAAATTCAGAAAGAAATAATTGAATACAAGAATAATAATTCGGTACTTGCGCAACTGACAAGCAACAGTACAACGGCAATATGGAGGCTGTGGACTTATGTGTTTGCCTGTGCAATATGGACTTTGGAGACGCTGTTCGACCACTATCGTGAGGAGGTTGAGGCGCGCATTGAGGCGATTGTTCCGCATCGCGCGAAATGGTACCGTATGAAGTCGTTAGAGTTCATGAAGGACAGGGTTTTGATTGAGGATGACGACGTTTACGACACATCGGAAATGACGGACGAAGAGATTGCGGCGGCAAAAGTGATAAAGCACGCAGTAGCAGTCGAGAGCGCCGACGCATCAATACTGACGATAAAAATTGCAGGCGAGACAGGTGGAGAACGCGCTCCGGTGGACATGGCAACTGAAACACAGTTTATTGCGTATATTACGGAAATCAAAGACGCGGGCGTGAGAATTTCGATAATCAATGCGGATGCGGACAGGTTTAATACAGAACTGGATGTCTATTACGACCCTGTTCTGCTGCCGGAGAACGTCGAAGAGGCGTGTCGGGCGTCAATAAAAAAATACGTCGAAAATTTACCCTTCAACGGCGAATACAGTAACATGAAACTTGTTGATAATATTCAGATTGTAGAGGGTGTAAAAGTGGTTGAGTTCAAGTCCGCGAGCTATCTGTCTGCAAACAACGACATGGCGACCGAAATTAATGCCCTTGCAGTTCCGTATGCAGGATATTTCAAAATCAACAATATAACAATTAATATGAGGGCGCATGTATGAGTAAAATATACGACATAAATTATCGCGGGCTTGTAACACTGCTGCTGCCAACCTTCCTGCGCGGCGGGCTTGTAACGGCATTACTGCGTGCTGCGGTACAGCCTGTTGTGTATCTTAAATCGCGCTTTGACCTGTACCGCCGGGACACGGATTACCGGCTGCATCATAACGGGCAGACCTGCCGGTTGCGCAAGGTTCTCAACGATTATTTCGACCCTCTGGAACGGCGGATATACATTTCGGAGGCGGAGATAAACCGCGAATCAACAGTCATTTACATGCGCGAAGTGGAGCGGTGGAAAATCGTTCCGCAACGCCCCGGCGCGCTGATTTTAAACCGTCGCGGTTTTGGCGGAATAAGCGGATACGATTTTGTCGTAAATGTGCCTGCGGAATATGCGGGACAGCGGGACAGAATTAACGCGATAACAAATATTTACAAACTTGTATCAAAAAGATATTTAATTAATTATTTCTAAAAAATGGAAAAAATACTTGGGAGATTCATATCACAGTCTAACCGCGATTTTCCGATGGACTGCGAAACGATGGACGCGCTGCAAAACAACGTTGCTCTGACGGCAATTCTGGGCAATATTGCAGGCGACAGAACGATACTCTCCGGATGCGAGCCTGAAGGCGCAAACCGCACGTCCGGATATATATTCCTGCACACGGCGGATTTCCCCGACGGGGAGGTTTTGTGGTTTGAGGGCGGCTCGGCTGTTCTCGGATTCTATCTTAAAAAAGAGACGGTTAGTGTAACGGCTTTTGATGTTGAATATCCGCAGGCGCATGTCAAAAGGACGCTCAGTCCGGGCGTGGGTGATGAGCATTTCAGCTGGGACGATTTCCGCAGGATAGCGACCAATGCGGAACTGTCGGAAAAAGAGACATCGCAGGATGCGGACATTGCGGCGCTGGCGCCGCCTCCACTGGGTATCGTTCAAATATTTGCGGGAACAGAGGACAAAATTCCGGCGAATTATATGTCCTGCGACGGCAGGAATCTGTCGGTGACGGAATACGCTGAACTGCACGCAGTCATTGGACGCGCGCACACGCCTGGCAGTGTTGCGCAGGGACTGTTCCGGCTACCGGACTTGCGCGGGCGGTTCATCGTCGGATTCAATTCCGACGATACGGATTACAACGCGCTTGCGAAAACCGGCGGTGAGAAAAAACATATTCTAACAGTCGATGAGATGCCGAGCCATGCCCATAAAATTTACCTGTCCTCGACAGAGACGGACAACGGAGGCGAGTGGTGGGCGCGGAAGCCGGTTAGTTCCGCCACCTCCGAGTCCGCCACCTCCGAAAAGAGCGGCGAAGGCAAATCTCACGAGAACCGTCCGCCGTACTGTACGCTACTGTACATTATGAGAGTTAAATAATTAAAAATAAAGATATGGCAATAAGAGACAAAGATACATTAAAGTCGTGGTTTTTGAGGGGTGCAAGACCCTTGGCGAGCCAGTTCGCCGACTGGATTGATTCATTCTGGCACACAGGCGATAAATTGCCGATTTCGTCGGTGGAAAATCTGTCCGACGTGTTGAACGCGAAGGCGAACATGGCAAACGTCGAACAGATGCTCGTGGAACACGACGGCGACGAACATGCGCATCCGGCGTTACGCCACAAGATACAGGAGTCTGTCAGTGAAGACATCGAGGAACACAATCTCGATGAATCCGCGCATCAGTACATTCAGGAGCGCATCGACGCGGAAGCACAGGCACGTGCTGACGCCGATGCTGCATTACAGACGGCAATCGAAGCCGAAGCGCAGGCACGACAGACAGCAGACACGACGGAGGCGCAGGCACGCGCTGA
>JAITHS010000023.1 GCA_031279875.1 Tannerella sp. | reverse complement strand
GGTCGACAGTTTATCGTTGAGATGCAAATGCACTGGTCGGCAGGATTTTTTAAACGTATGCTTTATAATATCGCGAAAGTCTATTCGCGTCAGCGTGTTTCAAAAAAGAAACCTTATTCTACTTTGAAGCCGGTTTACGGACTTGCACTACTCAATGATACGTTTGACGATAAGTCTAATTATTACCATCATTACAGGTTTGTTGACTATGACAACAATGACGACAAGTTGGACGATATGCAGTTAGTTGTTGTTGAACTGCCTAAGTTTGTACCAACAACATTAACCGCAAAGAAGATGACGATTTTGTGGTTACGCTTCCTCAACGAAACGGAAGGCGAGCATGAAATACCACGTGAACTGATTGAAAATGAAGATATCGGTCGCGCCGTAGAGATGTGTCGCAAAGCAGCGTTCAGCAAGGAAGAACTGTCTTACTATGAGCGGCTTGAAGACGCCTTAATATCTTACTATACAATGGTGTATGACGCCAAAAAAGACGCGCTGGCTATTATAGAAGAGCAAAACAAGGCGTTGGAAAAGAAAAACAAGGCGTTGGAAAAGAAAAACAAGGCGTTGGAAAAGAAAGACAAGGCGTTGGAAAAGCAAAACAAGGCGTTGGAAAAGAAAGACAAGGCGTTGGAAAAGAAAGACAAGGCGTTGGAAGAGAAAGACCTTGAAATAAAACGTTTACTGGAGAAATTGAAAAATAAATGAAGATTACTGAAATATTAAGAACCGGCAAAATACTCCTTTCCGACGGGGCATGGGGTACTTTCCTTTATAATAAGGGATTACAGCCGGGCGACTGCCCCGACGAATGGACGCTATCACATCCGGGTGATGTGGAGGCTATCGCCGCAAGTTATATCGCAGCAGGCAGCGATATGGTCGAGACTAACAGTTTCGGCGCCAACAGATACAAATTAGAACATTACGGTTTGCAAAACAAAGTGGCTGAAATCAACCGCCAAGCGGCGCAACTGTCTCGACATGCTGCCGGCAACGACAGGTTCGTACTCGGCTCGGTAGGTCAAACGGGTAAGATGCTGATGATGGGCGACATAACCGAAGATGATATGTACGAATGTTACAAAGAACAGATTGTGGCGCTCGAAGAAGGCGGCGCCGACGCCGTATGTATCGAAACGATGACCGACGCCGACGAAGCCGCTATCGCAATTCTCGCAGCCAAAGACAATACCGATTTGGAAGTGATTTGTACCTTCACGTTCGACCGGACAGGCGAACACGAATACCACACCATGATGGGTCTAACGCCGACAGAAGCTGCCCGTCGCGCCCTCGAAGCCGGAGCCGACATCATCGGAACCAATTGCGGCAACGGTATAGAGCAGATGATAGACATCGTGAACGACATCAAACAGTCTTACCATAACGCTCTTATCCTCGTCCACGCCAACGCCGGACTGCCCGAACTGCGCGACGGCAAGAATTTCTTCCCCGAAACACCGGAGATGATGGCTTCGTTCGTCCCCAAACTGATAAAAGCCGGAGCAAACATCATCGGCGGCTGCTGCGGCACTACACCGGAACACATCGCAGCAATCGGCAAAGCGCTATGCTCCGTCAATTTCTGAACCCCGACACAATCGAAGCGGGATGCGACGAAGCGGGACGCGGATGTCTCGCCGGTGCCGTCTTTGCCGCTGCCGTAATATTGCCGCCCGACTTCCATAACGCGAAACTTAACGACAGCAAACAACTGACCAAGCGCCAACTCGACATCCTTCGCCCAATAATAGAACGTGAAGCCATAGCATGGGCCGTAGGCATGGCAACACCGGAAGAGATCGACAAAATCAATATCCTCAACGCATCATTCCTCGCCATGCACAGAGCATTAGACCAACTGACGGTCAGACCCGAACACCTGCTCATCGACGGCAATATCTTCACGCCCTATCGCGACCTGCCGCATACAACAATCATCGGCGGCGACGGCAAATATACCAGTATCGCCGCCGCCTCAATAATCGCCAAAACACACCGCGACGAATATATCACTCGTCTCGATGCCGAATATCCGGAATATCTCTGGCACAAAAACAAAGGCTATCCTACCGCCGCCCACCGCGAAGCCATCCGCCAATACGGCTCTACCCCACTCCACCGCAAATCTTTCAAGCTTATGCCGAATACGAATATGAATTAAGAATTAAAAATTATGGGATGATGTACGGAGCATTCTTTTTTTCGACTGCTTGAAATGGTCAAATCGAGCAGTCGAAATTTTTTTTTGAGCAGTCGAAAAAAAAATTTGAGCAGTCGAATCGATACGTTTGAGCAGTCGAATTAATATGTTTGAGCAGTCGAAATGAGAAAAGCGCCTCAAACTTTTTTTAATCCGTATTTTGTAATTAAAAAAAAATCCGTATCTTTGCAACGTTTTTTTTAATCATTTATTAATTGTTGTAACAACATGGAGAACAAATCTACAAGCCTGACCCGGAGGCAATTTCTGGGTAAAAGTATGGCAGCTGCTGTTGCCTTCACAATTGTTCCACGCCGTGTACTTGGCGGGACAGGATTTATGGCGCCCAGCGACGAGATAACGCTGGGGTTTATCGGCGTCGGCATTCAAGGACGCGGTCTGGCGGGCGAGTTCGGCAAGCGCGCCCGTATCATCGCGGGTTGCGACGTGTTTACTCCCAAAGCGGAGTTGTTTAAATCGAATGTCGAAGCCGCCTACGCCAAAGCCGGCAAAGACAATAAAGGTATTAAACTCTACAAAGATTTTCGCGACCTGCTTAAATCAAAAGACATTGACGCGGTAGTAATAGCGACTCCCGACCACTGGCATGCCATTCAGGTGATTGAGGCTGCCAAAGCCGGTAAAGACGTATATTGCGAGAAACCCTACTCACACAGCATTGAAGAGGGGCGGCTGATGGTTCAGGCAATTGAGAAATACAAGCGCATTAACCAGACCGGCAACATGCAGCGCTCGTGGAAAGATTTCCGTAACGCATGTCAGTTAGTTCGTAACGGGCATATCGGCGACATCACGGAAGTCAAAGTATGCTGCGGACCGCCGCCGAAAGCTTATGACCTTAACGCCGAGCCACGTCCCAAAGATATTGATTGGGAAATGTGGGTCGGTCCGGCAGTGTTCAACGAATACAATGCCGTCCTTGCACCGCCGGTTGAGAAGACTCATTTCCCCGACTGGCGCAACTACAAAGAATACGGCAACGGTATGACTGCCGATTGGGGTGCGCACATGTTCGATATCGCACAGTGGGGTCTGGGCATGGACGACAGCGGCCCGATAGCCATAGAGCCGCCCGTCAACAAGACACCCCTCACGTTCTATTACGCTAACGGCGTTCGCAT
>JAITHS010000391.1 GCA_031279875.1 Tannerella sp. | reverse complement strand
TCAACTCGTCCGCTCGTCCCCTTCTACTTCTACTGCCCCGGCACGGCGAAAGCATACTGTTTCATATCTACGTTGCGGAGGGTCAAGTCGTTTGGGACGATGTTCAGGTCGGACTGCATCATCTGTTGCCATGTAACATCTTTTCCTGTATAGGCGGAGATACGTCCCATGATAGCGGTCAGCGAGGATACGGCTGTTAGTTCGGCATGGCTTATCGGCTTGCTGTGGCGAATGTGGTTAATGAGATTTACATGTTCAAGTACAAACTCGTTAGTCTGTTTAAACTCTTGTTTTTCTTTTTCCTTGTCATATTTCCATAGCACGTTACCGGCATGGTCTTTTATAACGCCGTTGTTTTGCCATGTTCCTTTGGTGCCGACAAGATGTTCGGATATATTATTTGAACAACCGTCGATTTGTCGGCTCATGCTGCTTGTATGCATCCCGCTCGGATAAACATAGTCAACGGCAAACATATCATACTGGTCGCCGGTAGCTCTGCGTTGGTGTGCTCCCATAGCGGTAGCGCGGATGGGATGAGAGCCTGTAAACCAGTTTATGACGTCGATATTATGTACATGCTGCTCTACTATATGGTCGCCGGAGAGCCATGTCCAGTTACCCCAGTCGCGTATCATCCATTCTATATCCGTCCATTCTTTTTGCTTATATTTGAGCCAGTGTTTACCGGTATTCCAGTATATCCTTGCGGCGACGATGTTTCCAATCAGTCCTCGCTGTATATGTTTATAGCTTTCGATATAGCTGCGTTGGTGATGTCGTTGCGTTCCTGTAATGACTGCGAGGCCTTTGTTTAAGGCTATTTTTGATGATGCGATTACAGAGCGTGCTCCGACAGGGTCAACGGCAGCCGGTTTCTCAAAAAACACATGCTTACCTGCCTCTACCGATGCCTTGAAATGCTGCGGACGAAAAGCCGGCGGCGTAGCAAGGATAACTAAATCGACGTCGGTATCGATGGCTTTGAGATAGCTGTCAAAGCCGGTGAAACAACGGTTGTCGGATATTTGTTGATTACGTTTTTCTTTTAGCGTCTTACGTGCCGTTTCGAGACGGTCGGCAAACAAGTCTGCCAAAACTGTAATACTAACTCCGTCGGCAGCGTTAAGCATATCCAACGCCGCGCCCGTACCGCGATTGCCGCAACCTATCAATGCTACTTTGAGGTCTTTGCCGTCATCAGCTTTGTCGGATAATTCCGAAGGGATGTTCCATTCGTTTTCGGGCAATAGTAAACCGTCTTTTGAACCACTTGCAGGGTTTTTTGAACCACTTGCAGGGTTTTTTGAACCACTTGCAGGGTTTTTTGAACCACTTGCAGGGTTTTTTGAACCACTTGCAGGGTTTTTAAACCACTGCAAGGGTTTACCGCTGTCACCGCAGCCTGTCAGCAAAGCTCCCGTTCCGAAAGCAGCGGAAGTGAGGAAAGACCTTCTGTTGATTGCTGCTTTCATAGTATTTTCTTCAATACATTATGAATATAACCGGCGCTTACGGTAGCCGATTCGAGCGGCGTAGTAGTAGTGTAATCCTGTTCTACATTGAGCCAGCCTTTGAAGCTAACGTTTTTCAGTATTTTCATCACAGCCGGAAAATCAATAACGCCTTTGCCGAGTTCGCGCAGGTTGGGGGCGAAATCGGGACGTTTAAATTCGCCGTCCGAATCTTTGAAGTGGAAATAGCACAGCCTGTCGCGGTATTTGTTGACTATTTCAACAACATTACCGCCTCCTAACCTTATATGACCGGTATCGGGCGCCATGCCGACATATTGAGGATCGGTAAGTTCCATTATAAGGTCGATTTCGTCGGGCGCTTCTATGATAGTGTTCACGTGCGGATGAACACCGATAGTGATGCCTTCTTCGCGGGCTATGCGTCCCATTTCGTTGAGCATCGGCGCCGATTTGATGACACAGTCTTTGATGTCTTCAACATTGCGACCGGGAGGGCCGATGACGACGTTCTTTGAACCGTAAAATTTCAGATTGTCGATAGTGCTGCGAAACGACGTCATGATGGCATTTTTTTTGGCCGGATCGTAGTAATCGCCACCGAAATAATTACCCGACACGGCAATGTTTTTGTCTTTGATGAAATCGCGAAAACTCTCGCGTGTAAAGTCGTGCTTTTGCAGCTCGTCTTTGCGTGGTGAAAATTCAATGCCGTCAAGACCTAATGCCGACAGGTTGTCGATAGCTTCACGCAATGGTATCTGCTTTTTCTTGAAGTCGCGCCACAATATCCAGCCCATCGACCAGCGGATATTTGTGTTTTTTGTTCCGGCGGCGCTTTTAGTTGCGGAACATGAAACGGCTTCCATAACGGCAAATATCGCCGGCAAGCCGAATGTTGCATTGTGTAAAAAAGTTCTTCTGTTCATTGTTGAAAATATTAAAATGTATGAATTTATCAAACGAAATAGGAGTACCCCAAACCCTTGCAGTGGTTTTAAACCCTGCAAGCGGTTTGGAGCTTACGGCCGTCATTGGTAGGTTCGAAGCAATCCGGAGAAAAGGAACGCTGGATTGCTTCGTTCCTCGCAATGACGAATGCCCTGTACGCTCCCGCAGATTGCAGCGAACCTCTGACAGGCTATCGGAAGTCTCCCGCAAGAATTTATCACTTCGGGTCAACATTGCGATAGGCTTGAATTATTGCTTCTTCGCCGGCTTTATCCGGCTTGCTTTGACCATGTTCGAGTGATATTACGCCGTCATAATTACGTTCGTACAACCACTTGAAGATGTAGTGATAGTTAATTTCACCCGTCGTAGGTTCGTTACGTCCGGGATTGTCGGCTATATGTATTGAGCCGACATAATCCCAGCATTCTTTGAGATTAGGCACAAGATTGCCTTCGGTAATTTGCTGATGATAGATGTCATCTACAATTTTAATTCCGGGATGATTGACGGCTTGACAAATCATCTTACCCTGCGTCAGGCGCGTGAGAAATGCTCCCGGATGATTTGTGAGCCTGTTAAGCGGTTCGAGTACTATCGTCAAACCGCTGTCGCCGATAATGTCAAGGGCATAGCGAACGTTTCTTATAACATTAGCCGTCTGAATATCGGGATGAAGTTTATTGTCGAGCATACCCGGCACTATCAGTCCTGTATTGATACCGGTACGTTTCTGCACTTCGAGACCTGCCGTTATCCTTTTGCGGATAATTTCTCGCACCGAATCGTCATCAAGAACGAAAGTCGGCTTACCCCATTCTATCTTAAACGAAAACTGTCCGAGTTCCAAACCAAGACGCGCTGCTTCGGCGGCGATTTTCTCCTGCTCTTCGACCGGACGCCCTCCCATACCGAGATCGTAAGCCGCTCGAAAGCCATTGTCGGCAATAAATTTTAGATTGTCAACAGGATCTTTGCCTGCGCTGCGATTAAACATACCCAAGGTAGGGGCATATTTAAGCGTAAATTTGGATTTGTTTGAATACGTCGGCATCGACGCTAATACGTCGCTTAATCCTCCGATCCCTGTCAAGGCTGTTACGCCTGCCGTTTTTGCGATAAAGTTTCTTCGTTTCATAATATATATGTTTTAATTTAAGTTGCAATTTAAAATCATTACAATACCTACAAGCAGAAGCGACGAGAATACTATCTTCCTAAAAAGCGCCTCATTGACCCTGTTGTGTATCATATCACCAACTATAATGCCTGCTATAAGAAAAGGAGCCGTAAACAGCAGTTCATTACCCAATGTTGGAGTCAGTTTCCCCGTTGCTGCAAACATAATGAGCAATACTGTGTTGAGTATAGTCCACAGCAAACACATCGTAGCACGAAAACGGCCTTTGTCGCTAATCACGTTAGCGCTGTAAAGTGTTATCAACGGCCCGCCGACAGCAAAAGCGCCGTGTACAATGCCTCCCGCAATGAGATAACCCTTTCGCGGCAAGATGTCGAGAATTTTCGCCGCCGCATTTCCCATCAATTGAAGCGATGCCGACAGGACAATAAAACTGCCGAGTATAAGCGTCAAAATGTCGGCGTTCATGCTCTCAAACAGCCACATCCCTATCGGCATACCAAGAGCGGCAAAAAGAATAATTATTAAAAACTGTTTCCGGTCTATTTGTCGATATTTTGTAACCGAATAATATGCCGCAATCGCCAATGCCGGTACTGATAGCAGTACCTTAGTGTGGTCAATATCACCGTCGAAAAGCATCAACACAAACGGAAATGCCAATACCGTACACCCGAAGCCCGTTACTGCTTCAAGCGCATGAGTAATAAAGACCACTAATCCGACAAATATTAAAATTTCCATTTATTTCAGTTTTGGTGTTAGCAATGCGATAATCTTCTCCATATCCATATCAATGATATTGTTTTTCATCTTCGGATCATCAAGCGACTTGCCGAACAGCTTCTTGATGTCATCCTCATTAAGCGGATTCGTAATTCGTAATTGGCTAACGCCGAACGTTGTTTCGTAATTCGTAATTCCAAAAGGCAACGAGAAACGTTTTTTCAGTCCGACAATAACGTCAAGCAACGCTTCGGCAATCTTATCATCATCTTCATCGCCCTCAAACAGACGCCCGCCCTCAAAGAGCCGCTTTCCAATGCCCGCAAGCTTGCGTTTAACTCTTTCTACGGTCATGTTAAGGCGATAAACATCTTCAATCGTAAACGCGCATGCTATTCCGTGCGGCACATGCCACTCTTCCGACAGTATAAACGACAACGCATGAACGGCAGCAGTACCGGTGATGTTAAAACCCGTCCCCGCCATGCACGCGCCGACCTGTAATTCTGCCAACGCATCTCTCAACTCTTGCGTCGGTTTTGACACCTGCAATTGTTCGGCATATTCCGATAACGATTTCAATATCTTAACAGCACTTTCTGCGGCAATGCGGTCGGTTAGCGGAGTAGCGTTTTTGTTCCAAATCGTTTCCAAAGCATGCGACAGTGCATCAAAAGCAGTTGCGGCTACTAACATTGGCGGCAACGAAGACACAAAATCGGTTACCAGCACAGCAATATCGGCTTGTAACAACGGATTGCCGAGCGTATATTTGCGCCCGCTTTTCGACGTATATACGCCCACTTTTGTTACTTCCGACCCTGTTCCGACAGTCGTTGGCATCAGGATAAGGCGTATATCGCGTTTCTCGATCTTGCGCGTCGGCGCAAGCCCGATATAATCGTCAGCCTCACCACCGTTACTCAATACCGCCGCCACGCATTTAGCCGAATCCATCGAACTGCCGCCGCCAATGCCGACTATAACGTTTATATCCTTGTTGTTGAGAACATGAACCATCTCCATAATATCCGTAGTATTAGGGTCGGGAAAAACATTGTTTAGAACAACAATATCGCGGATATTTTTTAATCCTGCTATCATTGTATCGCGCGGCGCAAGAGGATTGTTGTCGATAATAAAACACACACGTGCATCTGCGCCGCCGACGTAAAACAGCAATCTGTCGATGTCGTCTGCCGTTAAATGCTCCGTTCGGATAATTTTCGTTGTAGTAACAGCCTGTTCTATCATATCATTTGAAATTTTCGGTTTCGATACCGCCTATTTCGCAATAGCAGTTGGATAGGAATTTCTTCCACTCATCGTCAACTCCGGCTGTAAACTCGGTGTTAAGCCACGTATCAACAAGTTCTATTGCATGTTTGGGAGGCGTCAACCACTCGCCCAACACGATGACGTTGCAATTGTTAACAGCCTTAGCCTGTGCTGCGGTAAAAGTGTTAAATACATGTACCGGATAGACGCCTTTAAACTTTGCCGCCGTTATGACGCTTCCTGCGCCTGTGCCGCAGATTATAACGCCACGTTCATACTTTTTGTCGGCAATGCTCTCGGCAACGGCCGCCGCCGCTCGGTGGTAAGGAACAAACACACCGTCGTCTTTCATTCCAACATCATCAACCTGAAAGTTTTTGCTTTCAAGATGTTTAATCAATTCTTTTTTCAAAGCCAGCCCCGCGCGGGTGCAGCCGATTACAATTTTTTGTTTCATAATATTTTGTTTGCCATTAATGTTTGCGCTATGGTAGCGTAATTTTCAGCCGTCATGCCGAAACGCTCTTGCAGATATTCCTGCGTACCTACTTCGCCGAACTCGTCGTTGACGCCTATACGCTTCATCCGAACAGGATAATTTTCCGCCAATACTTCCGCTACGGCAGAACCTAATCCGTTATAAATTTGATGGTTTTCACAAGTCAATATTGCACCTGTTTTTTTTGCATACTCTATAACCAAATCTTTGTCTATCGGCTTAACGGTGTGCATGTCGATTACAGCCGCCGATATGCCTTTCGCCGCAAGTATCTCGGACGCTTGCAACGCTTCGTTGACCGGAATAACACCTCCGGCTATCAGCGTTATATCACTGCCGTCTTTCAATACTTTTCCCTTACCGAGTTGAAACGTTTCGTCTTCGGGATACAAAATGTTAGCCGGTTTGCGAAATAGCCGCATATACGTACAGCCTTGATGTTCATACGCCTTAATAACAAGCGCTTTGAGCGAAACAGGATCCGACGGCTCGAAAACCGTCAGTTTCGGAATATTCCTCATTATACCCGTATCCTCGAAAGGCATGTGAGTGCCGCCGTTGTAGGCAGCGGCAACACCGGGGTCAGTGCCGGTGAGTTTGACGTTGCGACGCGCATAGTTGGCCGAAATAAAAAACTGGTCGTAAGTTCTGCGTGCGGCAAAACAGCCGAAAGTATCGGCAAACGGTATCTTACCTCCTGCCGACAGCCCCGCAGCAATGCCAACCATATTAGCTTCCGCTACTCCTACGTTGAATACTCTGTCGGGAAAACGGTTCTTGAAAACGGGCGTTCCCGATGCTTTCATCAAATCGGCTTCCAGCAAAACAACACGCTCATCTTTTTCAGCCAGTTCTACAAGTGTTTGAGCGTAAACAGATCTCATTTCTTTTTGTTCCATATTTTTAATTATCTAACAGTTTGCATGCTTCAATAGCTGTTTCATAAGTTACATTCATATTATGATTGTCTAATCGTCGCTCGGCAAAGTGAGCGCCTTTGCCTTTGATCGTATCAAGAATAATCATGGAAGGGCGGTACTGTTCTTTGCGAGCGCGCTCTATTGCCATGTTCATGTCTTCAAAATCATGTCCGTTAACGCGCTGCACAAACCATCCGAAGGCGTTCCATTTGGCGTTGAGGTCTTCAACGTTCATAATATCGTGAACATAGCCGTCGATTTGCATCTTGTTGTAGTCGGTAAAGGCTATCAGATTGTTGAGTTTGAAATGAGCGGCAGCCATAGCGCCTTCCCAAATCTGTCCTTCGTTTGATTCGCCGTCGCCGATTATCAGATATACTTTGCGGTCGATACCGTCAAGCCTGTTAGCCAGCGCAATACCTATTGCCGCCGATATGCCTTGTCCCAACGAGCCTGTTGACATGTCGATACCCGGCGTGCGGTTCATGTCGCAGTGGCTCGGCAGGTTAGTGCCGCCAACATTCAACGTGTGCAACCATTCCTTAGGAAAGAAACCTTTATCTGCCAGCATACTGTAGAGCGCCGGGCCGGCATGTCCTTTCGACATCACTAACTTGTCGCGATTTTTACGCTTTGGCTCCGTCGGCGATACGTCCATGTGTCGCTCGTAAAGCAGCGTCAGTATCTCTACTACCGACAGCGCCCCGCCGATGTGTCCCACGCCGAGATACCCGATACAGTCTATCGTCATCTTGCGTATTTCTTTGGCTTTTGCCTCTAATTGTTTTATTTCCGTTTTTTCCATATTTTATTGAATAATTATTTCCGTATTTTCTCCTATTATGCCTGCCCATGCGCCCTTTTCTATCAGCTGTTTACGCTCCGGATGCGCCAGTAGCCATTTGTTGCGGGCAAAAAGATACTTGTCTCCGAAAGTAGATTTGTTATTTTCAAGCGGTAAATTAGTGCCGCGCGGCAGTATCACTATGCAGCGAAACCCTTCCGGCATTGTTTTACACGGCGCAAAATGAAGTGTCGTTTCGTAAAGTTGCAGCGCAGTACCGGCAGGCACAAAAAACGCTTCCGCTCTGTCGGAACTGTAATATCCGTCTTCAATATCCTGCAATCGTCCTACAAGCAGCACCAAGTCGGTTACGGCAACGTTGATTTCACTTCCGTGATGATATTCGAGACCGTTTAAAGTGGAGTTTTTGCCGTTACAGTAACCTGCCTGTATCGGCATCTCGCCGTAAAAACCTTTCTCTATCTGTTCCATAACAGCCGTCTTTTCCAATTCCGCGTCCGAAGCAACATAAATATTGATTTCATCGGGAATATTTGTCGATGAAATCATGTATTCGATCGCTTCCGCAAAATCATAACCGGTCAGTATGACGCCGTATTCACGAAACGACGCGGCGTCGATTGTTTTGATGTCTTTAATATTCATAATATTCAATATCAAGAAGTTGACACATAAATTTCAGTTCTTCGGTTATTTCTCCGTAAGCAATCACAAAATGCGGCTCGGCGCCGTCGGCTACTAATCGTTGTATCTTTTCCGCCGGAGAGCCTGTAAGCGGTCTTACGGCAAGTGAAGTGCCGTAAAATTTCTGCGGCTCGTCAAGAGCAACGCCTTTACAAACCAACATTCTGAAGCCGATATTTGTCTTGCTTAAACGCAAAATCGTTACAACGCCCGATTTTAACCCGAACTCCATCACCGGACCTATCTTGCGGTTGGGATGAACGCCAAGTTTTGCACCGTCTTTTGCCAGCGACGGAGCTCCGGCGCCGCAGTGCCAGAAAACTATGGCGCCGCAATTGTCGTCGATCGCTACCGGATCGCCGAAATACGCCGGTTTGCCGGTCAGTTGCGAGCCGATATACATGCTTACGGCGCCGCCAATGTCGGTTTCGCATGATGCCGGAATGCCGATGTCGTTTAAAAACGAAAGCGCAGCGCATACAGGCGCTCCGTATTCAACAAAAAAATCAGGCCAGCAGCGTGAAGCAATGACACTGACGCCGTTACGAACAGCAAAATCTTGATATGCTGTCATCAACCGTGCATGTTTGTCGAAATTCTCGTCCGTTATACAGCACTGATAAGCAGGCGGTAAAGAGTTGGCTTGCAGGGATTTTATCTCATCAAGCGTTTTGGCGTAAGTGTCGGGTTGATACGAACGGGCTTGGGCTATTATCGACGAGACTTCGGTTCTGATGATACGCACGCCGAGTTTGCCGTTGAGCAACGCTTCGTCGATGCCGCCGAACCCGAAGCCGGACGGCTGCGAACCGATAACGCCGATAACCATATTGCGCAATTTTTCAATCATCTCTAATGATGCGAATATATGACGAAATTTGGTTTTGACATCTTCACTGTCGGGATTTCCAAACACGAAACCGAACTTGCGTTTCTGCGAATAAAGGTTGTTGGCGGCAGAAAAAGCTCCCGTCAAAGAGTTTAGTTTTAGTCGACCGCCGTCAATCGACGGCTCTCTTACCGACCATATTATTACCGGACAGTTAAAACGGCGCGTCAATTCCGGCACGAAGTCGCCGCCTACAAATGTAGTACATTGATAAATAAGCATATCGACGCGCTCAAAACCGTCGAGATAGTTTGACAGCATCTCCGGCGACGTCAATAATACGTCGGGATGTGATGTGTTAGGATGTAATTCGTCAAGCATTAGGCATGACTTTGTAAAAATGTCTTCGGCATCAGGCATCGAAAATGTAGTCCGTGCCAATGGTAAAAATATTGTTCTCATATCATTGTTTCTTTTTTAATTCTTCTACTATCTCCGCATATCTTGCATCGTTCAATTTGTAGCATAAAGCCATCACAATCCACGTAGCAAGAGCAAGAATGCCGGGGTATATAAACATTAATCCTTTAATGCCTTTAAGTGCCGTCTCCGTCTGCTCTACGTTAGGAACATACCCTACAAACGCAAGCACCACGCCCGGAATAAATCCTGCCAACGCTTGCGATAGTTTGCGGAAAAAAGTGAAAAACGAATATACCAATCCTTCCGAACGGTTTCCCGTCTTCCACTCTCCATACTCTACCGCATCGGATACTAATGCCCAATTGAGAGTATTAATAAACGATGTTCCGAAAAAGGCTATACATGCGAAGATAATGAAACTAATCGCATCATTGGCAATAAACCACGCCGCAAGGTCTGCTGCCGCCCATATCACGGCGCCCATGATGTATGTCATCTTTTTTCCGAAACGCCTTACAAACAGCGGTACGAATGCCACGCCGACAAACACGCATCCGATACCGAAAAAGCCCATGTACGGTACTATTGATATGTCGTGAAGCGAATATTGGCAATAATAAATCTGTACCGCCAACTTGACGTTGAACGCCGAAAAGGTAAACAGGTTGACAAGACACAGCGTTAAGAGCGGAGCGTTGCGGAAAATTGCGGCAAAACCGGTTTTCATAACTTTTGCCGGTTTTTTTAACTCTGCAAACGACTGCACATACCTCTCCTTAACATTAGCATAACAGGTGTATTGAAGCGCCAAACCTGCTACTGCAAAAACTGCGGCGGCTACAACATATCCCGTCTGCATACTGTCGAATGCCATAACGATCGGCATAAAACCGACGGTGGTTATTAACAATCCGGTGTTGGCGCCTGCCCAGCGAAACGATGCAAGGTCGGAACGCTCAACGGCGTCGCGCGTCATAGCCGGTATCATTGAGCCGTATGGTATGTTGAAGATGCTGTAAATAGTGCCGAATGCCATGTAAGTAGCAAATGCCCACACGATTTTGCCTGTAAGCCTGAAATCGGGAGTAGTAAAACTTACTATCGTCATCAAAGCAAGCGGAATGGCGGAATAGAGCATGAACGGTCTGAATTTGCCTCGCATACCGATGTTGCGGCGATTGTCGATCCATGCGCCTACGGCAAGGTCGGCAAAACCGTCCCATATCTTTGTAACGAGAAATACCAGACCGGCAGTGGCGGCAGGCAAACCTAACGAATCGGTATAGAACTTTAAAAGGTATATTTGTCCCATGTCGAAAAGGAAGTTGTTGCCCGTATCTCCAAGCCCGTATGATATTTTCTCTTTCAGCGATATTTTTTCGCCGTTTTTTCGCTCTTTTTGCATCGCTTTTAACCTAATTCTTTGATGTCTATTACTCTTTTCTCTAACGCCGAACGTACCGAGCCTTCCATTATCTGCACTACTTTACGCGCTGTGTAACCGTCAGGCCACGGCTGTGCCTTGCCGTCAAGAACTTTCAAGAAGTGCTTAAACTGCTCTACTACGCCGTCGCCTTCACGATTGTTGGCTTTGAGAGAGATTTTCTCCGCCTGCGGAATGTCTTTGGGCTTTGGAAATCCGGGTGCCGAGCCGTATTTGATTTCTAAAAAACCGCCGCCCATCTGTAACGTGGCATTTACGGCAAAGAACGTATCCAAAGCCGTAGAACCGTAGTTGTAAACATTGCCGCCGTAATTCATCAACGATCCGTTGGCATAATACGCCAAAACGCCTGAATGGTCGCTCGAATCGCGCTTGCGAAGCGAAAAATTGTTGACGCCCTGCAAACTTACTACTTGTGTTGGCTCGCTGTCGAATACCCAGTTGTTTACATCTATTATATGAGCGCCCATTTCATATACTACGCCGCCGCTTTGCTTTTGACTTAAACGCCAGTATGGAGTGCCTTTGGGGTATTCGTCGGCGTCGGGAACGCGCCAGTCACCACGAAAATCGTACAGACTTGACTGCAATACTTTCCCTACTGGCTTGTTGCGGACGCTCTCGATAAGCGTCTGATACTCACCGGAATGACGACGCTGATGTCCTATCTGCAAATAACGCCGCGTGCGTTCCGATGCTCCGATGATTTCGTTGCACTCGACAACGGTAAGCGCTAATGGCTTCTCGCAAAACACGTGCTTGCCTGCTTCCATAGCCGCTATCGCGATCTCACGATGGGTGTCGTTGGGTGTAACTATAACGACAGCTGATATGTCGCTCATTTCAAATACTTTACGCATGTCGGAGATAAACTGAGGCTTAACGCCTGTCTTTATCAACTGCGCTCGTTGCTCCATCTTGTGCGGTACAATGTCACACAACACAGCCATCTCTAACTCCGGCACGCTGTTGAGGGCGTTTATCAGGGCTTTGCTGCGATTGCCGCATCCTATTACGGCAACTTTGTAAGACGAAACCAAAACCGATTTGGCAAAAGGACTGCCTAATAACGTTTCTGCCTTTAATACCGAACTTCCTAACAGCAGACTGCTTCCTGCAAGCCCGCTCATCGTAATAAAATTACGTCTGCTTAAATTCTTTTCTTCCATGATTATCATTTGTTTAGTGTATTATTCGTATGAAAAATCGATTTTTCATAGGCGCAAATGTACGACAGTTTTTTCAATAAAAAAATTTTAAATGAAAAATATTTATGATTTTAACATTATTTAACTATTGATTAGTACATATCCGAAACAATTGACGCCGACAGAACGCAATCGACAACCCTGTTTTCTTTTGTTTCTATCAGATTAAGAAGAATGTCAAACGACTGTTTGCATATTTCGTTCATCGGCTGTTTGACATACGGTATCGACACCCCGGCAGTGATTTCAATGCGCCCGAAACCTACAATCTGAATGTCGCTCTGCAATTTTATACCCATGTTAATCATCGCCCTGCCGGCAAGAGCAGTAATACCTCCGGTAGCAAGTACGATGCCGTCAAGTTGACGATTATTAAATCTGTCTTTGAGAAACTCCAAAATCTTTTCGTATTTGAAACTCGAATATTCTACTTCGCAAATCAGATTTTCATCATACAGATTATTAGGCGTCAAAGCGTCGATAAACCCGCGTTTCCTGTCCTGCAAGTGCATCAACGATTCCCGATATGAAATGAAGCCTAATTTCCTGCAACCTTTTCCAAGCAACAACTGCGTAGCAATCTTGGTGATGTCATAGTTGTTGATTATTACACGGCTGGTTTTCAGCGTTTTAAAATAGCGGTCAACGAATACCAACGGAATATCGGGATTAAGCCGCTCTATTTCGTGTTCGTCGATATTGGCTACCGGCACCATGATGACGCCGTCAATATGCCTGTTGCTTAACATCTCGAAAATCATTTTCAACCGTTCTTTCTTCTCGCCTGTGTTGAGAATAATGACGGCAAAACCCTTTGTCTCGGCGTACTCTTGAAGATGATACGCCAGAGTACCGAAAAATACGTCGGAGATGTCGGCTATTACTAATGCAATAGTGTTAGACCTGCCGGTACGCAAACTGCGGGCAAGCTCGTTGATGCGGTAGTTCATGCGCTCGGCCGTTTGGCGCACTTTCTGCGCCAATTCGTCGCTAATCCTGCCCTGACGTTCTTTGCCGTTCAACACAAACGACACTGTCGAACGGGCAATTCCTAACTCGTCGGCTATACTTTGCATGGAAATTTTTTTCTCTATCGGCGCCGATATTGGCTTTTGCTTATTTTTTCTCATAAATATTGTGTAATTTATCCGTAGAGACGGGGAGCGCCACATCTCTACAACGCGCAAAAATAATCATTTTTTTGTTATTTCGAAAATAAACCGTATTTTTGCCGAAAATTTTATAACAATGAAGAAATATCTATGTATCCCCTGCGGGTATGAATACGACCCCGCACAAGGCGACCCCGATAGCGGCATCGCCCCCGAAACAGCGTTTGAAGACATTCCCGATGACTGGACTTGCCCCCTCTGTGGCGTAGGCAAAGACCAGTTTGAACCTATTGACGATTGACGCTATGAAACAGTTTATGGATGAAAATTTCCTGCTGGAAACCGCAACGGCACAGGAACTGTATCACGAACATGCGGCAAAGATGCCTGTCATTGACTATCACTGTCATCTGAATCCCAAAATGGTTGCCGACGATTACCGATTTCGGTCTATGGCCGAAATATGGCTCGGCGGCGACCACTACAAGTGGAGGGCAATGCGTACTAACGGCGTTGCCGAACATTTTATCACCGGCGACGCTACCGACTGGGAAAAGTTCCTTAAATGGGCTGAAACAGTGCCGTTTACAATGCGTAATCCGCTTTATCACTGGACGCATCTCGAACTAAAAACGGCTTTCGGAATTACGAAAGTGTTGAACCCTGCTTCCGCAAAAGAGATTTATGACGCCTGTAACGCTTTGCTCGCTACCGATGCGTTCTCTGCGCGCGGGCTGATGAGGCGCTATCGGGTAGAAACGGTATGTACCACCGACGACCCGATTGATTCGCTTGAATATCACATCGCTACGCACGAAAGCGGCTTCGAAATCAAGATGCTACCGACATGGCGTCCCGACAAGGCTATGGCGGTAGAAAATCCTGCGAACTACCGCACTTATATCGAGAAACTGTCGGCAGCAAGCGGAGTTAACATCTCATCTTTCGGCGATATGCTCGATGCTCTGCGGGTTCGTCATAAGTTTTTTGCCGCACAGGGCTGCAAACTGTCGGACCACGGTCTCGAAGAGTTCTACGCCGAAGACTATACCGACGCCGAAATTGCCGCTATCTTCAACAAAGTATATGGCGGTCAAACGCTTACGCGAGATGAGATTATTAAATTCAAATCAGCCATGCTGATTGTGTTCGGTGAGATGGACGCGGAAGCAGGATGGACGCAGCAGTTCCACTATGGCGTTATCCGCGACAATAATTCGCTGATGTTTAAGCGTATGGGAGCAGATACGGGCTTCGATTCTATCGGCGAGTTTTGCACGGCAAAAGCTATGGCGAAGTTTTTTGACCGCCTCAACAGCGTCGGCAAACTTGCCAAAACTATTCTCTACAACATCAACCCCGGCGCTAACGAGGTAATAGCTACCATGATAGGCAACTTTCAGGACGGTGAAACGGCAGGTAAGATGCAGTTCGGCTCCGGCTGGTGGTTTCTTGACCAAAAAGACGGTATGGAGAAACAAATGAACGCCCTTTCAACGCTCGGTTTGTTGAGCCGTTTTGTAGGTATGCTGACCGATTCGCGTAGTTTTCTGTCTTACCCCCGCCACGAGTACTTCCGCCGCACTCTCTGCAACCTCATCGGCAAAGACGTCGAAAGCGGTCAACTCCCCGCTTCCGAATTGGATTTTATCGGTCAAATGGTAGAAAATATCTGCTACAACAACGCCAAGAACTTCTTTAAGTTCTGAAAGTGCGTAGCCGTCCAAACCCTTGCAGCGGTTGAAAACCCTTGCAGCGGTTAGGGGTACCGTCCTCTCAACTCTCAACTCTCAACTAACCACTAACCACTAATCACTAATCACTAACCTCTTATCTATCAACATAATATCTGTTGCTTTGAGGTTGAATTTCAGGTTGCGGCGGGCTTTGAAGCGTATTAGCAGCAGGTCGGATGTGCCGGTGAGGGTTTCGCGGTTGCCGCGGTTA
>JAITHS010000058.1 GCA_031279875.1 Tannerella sp. | reverse complement strand
TCGGCAACAGCTCAAAACCGTAATCACGGCTATAAGATAACATCTGCGGCGCTTTTAGGTTACACATACGCAAATGACCGTTGGAGATTCAACATACGGACGCCTTTCAAAATGTATAATATCTCGTTTCGGGACAAGATTTTGTCGGAGCATTTCGTAAAAAATACGCCTTTTATTGATTTTAATGCAAGTTTTAACTACAAAGCATCTCCGTTTCTCCGTTTTAACGGCTCGGCAGGTATGACAAACCGGATAGGCGACATAATGGATTTTATTCGCGGCGAAATACGGAAATCATACAATACTGCCGCCGTTTCCGCATCGGGAGTTCTTGAACACAACCAAGCCCGTAATGCTCGTTTGGGATACGAATACAGGCATACG
Source organism: Tannerella sp. (assembly GCA_031279875.1). Taxonomy (GTDB): domain Bacteria; phylum Bacteroidota; class Bacteroidia; order Bacteroidales; family Tannerellaceae; genus Tannerella. Next base: position 9,418 of record JAITHS010000058.1, on the reverse strand, counting down.
ATGAATGGAATATTTTCGTCAATAGATGTTTTATACTCTAAAACTCAACGGAATATAATTAATGGCTCCGATATATCGGAAAACGGCAGTATTTCGACTTCGGCGAAAGATACCAAGTATTTTTCGGACAACTTTTCGGGAAGTTTGACGTTCTCAAAAAGTTTACAAGAAATCAAAACAGTCCTGTCTCTCAATTCGGCATTGTCGTATTCGGCCAACAAACGTATGCGCCAAAATGTCATAACGCCATATACCAACCGTTCAGTGATGTTGGAACCGAAAATCAACTTCGGCTACTTTGAGCGGTTCTCGTTAATATGTCGTGGTAACGCTTTGCTGTCGAAACTGACGACAGGAACAACTGTCAACGATAACGAGACATATTCTTTTAACGCCGAAATGACGGGGCTTATAGTCAAAAACCTCGAATTATATTACAATTTGACATACGCCGACAATCCCGTATCAGCCAATAAGCGCGAAAGGCTTTGGTTTATGGATTGCGGCGCTCGATACCAGCCTGTACGTGCATTAGAACTCGAACTGACGCTTTATAATCTCGCCGACATCCGTTACTATAATAGAATAATGTATTATGAAACGGATGTTGTCGAAACATCATATCCGTTACGTCCCGTTACCGTTTTGGTAAGTTTGAAATACAGGTTCTAAAACCACTTGCAGGGTTCTAAAACCACTGCAAGGGTTTGACTAATACGATTCCACATGCACACCTTTGACGGCGCGTCCGCTGGGGTCGTTCATATTTTTGAACGAGGCGTCCCATGCGAGGGCTTCGGCTGTTGAACAGGCTACGCTTGGTATGCTTGGTACCGATCGTGCGGCGCTGGCGCTGGGGAAATGTTCCTCGAAGATAGAGCGATAGTGGTATTCTTCTTTGTTCATCGGCGGGTTGATGGGGAAACGGACGGCGGCGTTAGCCATCTGTTGGTCGGTAACGGCTTCTTCCGCCACTTTTTTGAGGGTATCAATCCAACTGTAACCGACGCCGTCGGAGAACTGCTCTTTTTGTCGCCACGCGACGCTGTGTGGTAGCATGTCTTCAAACGCTTCGCGTAGTATTTTCTTTTCGATAACCGTACCGGGGGCCATTTTAGATTCGGGATTAAGGCGCATGGCGACGTCTAAAAACTCTTTATCTAAGAACGGCACGCGCCCTTCGACGCCCCATGCTGCCAGACTTTTGTTGGCTCTGAGGCAATCGTAGAGGTACAGTTTGCTGATTTTGCGCAGTGTTTCTTCGTGAAAAGCCTGCGCATCGGGTGCTTTATGGAAGTAGAGATAGCCACCGAACACTTCGTCGGCTCCTTCGCCGCTAAGTACCATTTTGATACCCATACTTTTGATGACACGTGCTAATAGGTACATAGGAGTAGATGCGCGGACGGTAGTAACGTCGTAAGTTTCGATGTGATAGATGACGTCTCGGATAGCATCTAAACCCTCTTGTATGGTATAGTTTATTTCGTGATGAACGGTTCCGATATGGTCGGCTACCTTTCTGGCCGCTATCAAGTCGGGAGCGCCTTTCAATCCTACGGCGAAAGAGTGCAGTTGCGGCCACCATGCTTCGGTAACGCCGTCGGTTTCGATACGTTTGCCGGAGAACCGTTTCGCTACGGCAGAGATGATCGACGAATCTAACCCTCCCGACAGCAGCACGCCGTAAGGCACGTCGCTCATCAATTGTCTCAAAACGGCATCTTCGAGTGCTGCTTTTAATGCGTCTCTATCGGCGTCGTTGTTTTTCACGTTGTCGAACTCCATCCAGTCGCGGGTGTACCATTTGCGGGGAGCTTCTTCGGTTGAAATCCATTTGTAGCCGGGTTTAAACTGGTCATACTCGGTTGCATAACCTTCGAGACCTTTCAGTTCGGACGACACAAGTATGTGTCCTTGAGCATCTTTACCTACATAAAGAGGTATGACGCCGATTTCGTCGCGTGCTATCATGAAGAGGTTTTTTTCTTCGTCATAGAGAGCGAAAGCAAAGATACCGCTCAAATCTTCGATGAAATCAACGCCTTTTTCGCGATATAGAGCGAGAATGACCTCGCAGTCGCTGCCGGTCTGAAACTCGTACTTACCTTTCATCTGCTCACGGATGTCGCGGTGATTATAAATTTCGCCGTTGACACACAAGGCAACCTTGCCGTCGGGCGTGAATAGCGGCTGTTTACCTGACGCCGGGTCAACGATAGAAAGCCTTTCGTGCGCCATCATAGCGGTTTTGCCGCAGTAGATACCGCTCCAATCGGGTCCGCGGTGGCGGATCCGTTTACTCATTTTAAGTATTTGCGCTCGCAGCGTCTCGCGCTGCTCATCCTCGCGGATGTTGAATATTGCTGTTATTCCACACATATCCTTTTGAATTAAAAATTAAAAATTACGAATTAAAAATTAACCACTAATCACTAACTGTTGGCAAATCTGTTCTGCTGCTTTGCGTCCTGTTGCCATAGCTCTGACAACGAGACCGGCGCCCGATACGGCATCGCCGCAAGCGTAAACTTTGTTTGCCGACGTGCGACACGAACCGTCAACGGCGATATTCTTACGATTGTCAACCGTAAGCCGTAATTCGTTGATAACCGTATTCTGAACGGGATTAACGAAGCCCATGCAGAGAAACACAAGGTCGGCGTTGAGTAATTCTTTTTTGCCTGTGAGTATCATTTCCGGTCGTCCTTCGCCGTCGGGTTGTTTCCATTCCACTTCTTCTATTTCGACTTGTTGCACACGGTCTTGGCCGATAAAGCGATTGGTAGTCAAGTTCCAGCGTCGCGTACAACCTTCTTCGTGGCTACTGCTTGTTTTCAGAATCAGTGGCCACTGCGGCCATGGCGTTTCGGGATTGAAATCGACAGGCGGTTGCGGCAATATTTCAATTTGCGTAACTGAGGCGGCGCCTTGGCGGTTTGCCGTTCCTACGCAGTCGCTGCCTGTATCGCCGCCGCCAATCACAAGCACATGTTTACCTTTGGCATTGATACGCTTATCATCGGGTATTTCGATACCTTCGAGCATACGATTTTGTTGTCCGAGATATTCAAGAGCGAAATGAACGCCTTTGAGAGAGCGTCCTTCGATGGTCAAGTCGCGTGGTGTTTCGGCGCCGATAGCTACAACGACGGCATCGTTGCCGTTGATGAGGTCTGTTGCTTTAATATCTCTGCCTACGCATACGTTAGTTTTAAAGACTATGCCTTCCGATTCCATTAGTTGTATGCGGCGATTTATTATTTTTTTACTTAGTTTAAAGTTCGGGATACCGAATCTCAGCAAGCCACCCGGCAGTTCGTCTTTTTCATAAACGGTAACGTTGAAGCCGTTGCGGTTGAGTTGGTTGGCGGCGGTCAGTCCTGCCGGTCCGCTACCTATAACAGCGGCTTTGAGGCCGTTACGAACGGGATTGACAGGCGTTACAAAGCCTTCTCGGAAGGCCATTTCGATGATAGCGCCTTCGTTTTCGCGGATAGTTACCGGCTCGTGAATACTGAGATTGAGTACACAACTCTTTTCACATGGCGCGGGACAAACGCGGCCGGTAAATTCGGGGAAGTCGCAAGTTTGTTCGAGTATTTTGTAAGCTTCCTGCCATCGTCCTTTGTAGAGCGCGTCTTGCCATTCGGGCTGTTTGTTGCCGATAGGGCATGCCCAGTGGCAGAACGGCACTCCGCAGTCCATACAGCGTGATGCTTGCGTTTTGCGGTCGCTGCTGTTGAGTGTTTGTTCGACTTCGCTGAAATCGTTTATTCTGTCGTTTATCGGTCTGTAACCGGCATTGATGCGCGGTACGGTTAAAAATGCTTTCGGATTGCCCATATTTTGTTGTTTATTAGTTAATAATCTCTCTGAACTTCGGCGATGCGTTGTTCGAGTTTTGCCATTTTTTCTTCCTGCAATACTTTTTTGTATTCTATCGGCACTATCATTATAAATTCGGCGAGATAGCGTTCCCAATTATCGAGCATATTACCTGCGAGGCTGCTGCCGGTGTAGTGATAATGCTTGCGAACAAGTTCTTTTAGTTCTTGTCGTGCGGCAATATCTTCGATGAGCGACAGTTCGACCATTTCCATATTGCAGTAGTAGTCGAAATTATCGTTTTTGTTCCACACATAAGCTACTCCTCCGCTCATTCCTGCGGCGAAGTTACGTCCTGTTGTTCCGAGAACTACGACTCTTCCTCCTGTCATATATTCGCAGCAGTGGTCTCCTGCGCCTTCTACAACGGCTATGGCTCCGCTGTTACGAACGCAGAAGCGCTCGCCTACACGCCCTCTGATATATACTTCGCCGCTTGTAGCGCCATACATGAGGGTATTTCCGGCGATGATATTTTCATTAGCGACAAAAGTTGAGCGTGCTGGGGGTTTAACGCTGATACGTCCGCCGCTTAAACCTTTGCCCAGATAGTCGTTGGCATCGCCTTCGAGTACGAAATCGACACCTTTGACGAGGAAAGCGCCGAAGCTTTGACCTGCCGAGCCTCTGAACTTGATGTTTACGGTGCTTTCGGGCAATCCTTCGGCGCCGTATTGTTTGGCTATAACGCCCGACAGCATGGCTCCTACGGCACGATCGGTGTTGGCGATAGCATAATCGAGCGATATTTCGCGACGTTTTTCTATTGCTTCGCCGCATTGACGGATTATTTCTTTGTCGAGAACATTTTCTATCTTGTGGATTTGGTCGGATACTTTGCGCAACGATTGTTCGCCTGTTTCGGATTTTGAGGCGTTTCCGAGCATTTTACTGAAATCAAGTAAATCATGTTTTGTAATACCGTCGGATGGTATTCGGTCGAGCAGGTCGGTGCGTCCGATTATTTCGTCTAATGATTTGAAGCCCATCTGTGCAAGAAATTCGCGTACTTCTTCGGCGAGGAATGTGAAGTAGTTGACAAGATATTCTTCTTTTCCACGAAATCGTTTACGCAGTTCTGCGTCTTGTGTAGCGACGCCGACGGGGCAAGTGTTGATATGGCATTTGCGCATCATCACGCATCCGAGAACTATCAGCGCTGATGTTGCAAAGCCGTATTCTTCGGCTCCAAGCAGTGCCATGATGATAATATCGCGACCTGTTTTGATTTGACCGTCGGTTTGCAGTCTTACCTGTCCTCTTAAAGCGTTGAGGACTAATGTTTGTTGTGTTTCGGCGAGGCCGAGTTCGGGTGCTATTCCGGCATATCTGATAGAGCTTAAAGGTGATGCTCCTGTTCCTCCGTCGGCGCCGGAGATGATGATGCGGTCGGCTTTGGCTTTGGCTACTCCTGCTGCTATTGTTCCGACGCCTGTTTCGGCAACTAATTTGACGCTTATTTCGGCGTTGGGATTAACGTTTTTAAGGTCGAAAATCAGTTGTGCGAGGTCTTCTATCGAGTAAATATCGTGATGCGGCGGTGGAGAGATAAGTGATATGCCGGGTATGGAATGGCGTGTTTTGGCGATGATTTTGTCAACTTTATATCCGGGCAACTGTCCGCCTTCGCCGGGTTTTGCGCCTTGTGCGATTTTGATTTGTATTTCGTCGGCATTGACGAGATATTCGGCAGTAACGCCGAAACGTCCTGACGCTACTTGTTTGATAGCTGATCGTAGCGATGAGCCGTCTTGACGGGTTGCGAACCTGTCGGGGTCTTCGCCGCCTTCGCCGGTGTTGCTGCGACCGTGTATCCGGTTTAGAGCCAGAGCGATAGTTTCGTGGGCTTCTTTGCTGATAGAGCCGTAACTCATCGCTCCTGTTACGAAGCGGCGCATGATAGCGCTTGTCGGTTCCACTTCGGCGAGCGGGATGTTATTGCCGGCTTTAAAAGCTAACATATCTCGAAGAAATATTTTTTCTTTTTTGTTATAAACGATAGAAGTATATTCTTTGAATTTTTTATAACTGCCCAATCTTGTGGAGAGTTGCAGAGCGGCGATAGTTTCGGGGTTCCAAGCGTGTGCTTCGCCGTCTTTGCGGTAAGCGAGCAATCCGTGATTGGGCAAGATACTGTTTTCGTGTTTCGAGAATGCTTTTTCGTGTAGCCGTCGGCTATCTTCGGCTATTTCTTCGAGCCTTATTCCGCCGATAGAGCCTGTAAAGCCGCCGAAATATTTCCGGCACAGTGCATCGCTTATACCTGTTGATTCAAACAGTTTTGCTCCGCGATAACTTCGTATCGTACTTATACCCATTTTGCTGATTATTTTCAGCAGTCCTTTTCCGAGTGCTTTGATGTAATTTTTTTCTGCTGTGCCGTAATCTAATTGCAGGTCTTTGTTTTTAACCATATTATCGAGCGCTGCGAAGGCCATATACGGATTGAGTGCGCTTGCGCCGTATCCGAGCAGTAAGGCGGCGTGCATCACTTCGCGCATCTCGCCTGTTTCCATGATGAGAGCCGTCTGAACGCGCTTATGAACCGAAATAAGATGATGATGAACGGCGCTTACGGCGAGCAGCGACGGTATTGGTGCCATTGTTGCCGAAGCGTTACGGTCGCTCAAAATGATGTAATTGACTTGTTCGGAAGCCACAGCCTTTTCGGCTTCGAGGCACAGATGTTGCAATGCTGCTTCCATACCTGCGCATCCGTTTGATACATTATATAATATAGGTAGTTTGATACTCTTAAATCCTTTCCAGCGGATGTTGCATAGCATATCGAGTTGATTGTTAGTCAGTATCGGATGAGGCAATCGTACCATATTGCAGTGGGAATCGTGGGGGTTCATAATATCATTTCCTACTGCTCCGATATATTCTTCGAGGCTCATTACGAGTTCTTCGCGGTAGGGGTCGATAGGCGGGTTTGTTACTTGCGCAAACTGCTGTCGGAAGTAGTTGAAGAGTAATTGCGGATGTGTCGAAAGAACGGCTAATGGTACGTCAAAGCCCATAGAGCCGACCGGTTCGGCGCCTGTGTTAGCCATCGGCGTAAGGATGCGTTCCATGTCTTCGCGGGTATAGTCGAAAAGTCGCAGCAGCCTGTCGTAGCCTTCAACGCTGTTAGGCACTACGCGGGCGTTGTGGAGGTTTTGCAGTTCTATTCTGTTTTTTGTCAGCCATTTGCCGTAGGGGTGGGCGTTAGCTAATTCTTCTTTTATTTCTTCGTCGAATGATATTTTGCCGTTTTCGGTATCTACGAGGATGATTTTGCCCGGTTGCAATCGTCCTTTGGCTTGAATATCTTCCGGCGCGATGTCGATAACACCTGTTTCCGAAGCTACTATCATGGTGTCGTTTTTGGTTATCAGATAGCGTGCCGGTCGCAAACCGTTACGGTCGAGCATACCTCCGGCATATCGACCGTCGGTAAAGAGCAGCGCCGCCGGTCCGTCCCACGGCTCCATGAGTATCGAATGATATTCGTAGAATGCTTTGAGTTCGGGTGAGATAGGGTTTTTATCATTAAAACTTTCGGGTATAAGCATCGTCATGGCGTGCGGCAGGCTCATTCCTGATGCGACAAGGAATTCGAGTACATTGTCGAGTGAAGCGCTGTCGCTCATTCCGGGCTGTACTATCGGACGGAGATTGTCGATATTGCCTGTCGAGGGGAACGTCAAAACGCCTTCGCGGGCTTCCATCCAGCCGCGATTGCCGCGTATGGTGTTGATTTCGCCGTTGTGTGCCAGCAGTCTGAACGGCTGTGCAAGGCTCCATCGCGGAAAAGTGTTGGTGCTGAAACGCGAGTGTACAAGTGCTATGCCGGTTCTGAAATGTTCATTAGTAAGGTCGGGATAGTATGCGCGCAACTGCATCGTTTCCAACATTCCTTTATAGCATATTACGCGCGTAGAAAGCGATACTGCACAGAAATCGTCTTTGCCGGGCAAACTGCTATTGAGAATGCGGTTTTCGATACGCCGACGCACGATATATAGTTTTTGTTCCAATAGTGTACGGTCGCTTTCGCCGGTGATGAATATTTGCCTTATAGCAGGCTCAACGGCGCGTGCTTCTTCGCCGAGTATGTCGGGGTTGACCGGCACACAACGGATGCGCATCAGTTTGAGATTTTCTTTTTCTGCTTCTTCTGCAATAATATCGATTATCTCTGCCTGCTGACGTTCGTCTTTGGGCATAAAAACTATTCCCGTGCCGTATTTGCCTTGTTCGGGTACCGGAATGCCTTGCAGGAGAATAAACTCGTGCGGTATGTGAAGCAATATTCCGGCTCCGTCGCCGGTCTTGTTGTCAGCTCCTTCGGCTCCCCGATGACGCATGTTTTCAAGCACTTTGAGAGCCGATTCCACAGTCTCGTGCGACTTCTCACCGCGTATATGAACTATCATACCAACGCCGCAAGAATCATGCTCGTAATCGGGACGGTATAGCCCGTTGCCGCTTTGTTTAATGCTATCTGTAACCATAATGTATATTATCTTATTGATTTTATTAATTGTTATTTTGTTTCCAAAATGGCTGCAAAGGTAATAAAAAACTTTCATTTTGCAATGGATAAGTTTAATTTTTCACATTCTTTAACGTATGAAGGGTGATTATTCGTTGTCTGCCCGAAACCCTTGCAGTGGTTTTAAACCCTGCAAGCGGTTGGCAGAAAGCAGAAGGTATCACGTCATTATAAGTTGAGATGACGGTACCCGAAACCCTTGCAGTGGTTTTAAACCCTGCAAGCGGTTGGCAGAAGGCAGAAGGTACCACGTCATTGCGAGGAACGAAGCAATCCAGAAAAGAAATTACAGGATTGCAGGAAAGGCAGGATTTACAGGTTTTTATATAGATTGCTTCTACCTCGCAATAACGAATGCCCTGTGCGTTAATGTCCTCGCAATGATGCAGTTAAGTGAAAAACGTCATTGCGAGTCCCGCAGGGACGACACTTTATTAACCGGAGACTTCAGTCTCCGGTTAGAGCAATCATATCAACAATAGTCCCGCATGGGACGACACTTGATTGCGCCCACTGCAAGTGTTGTAGCACCGAAAACCGCTTGCAGGGTTCTAAAACCACTGCAAGGGTTGAACGGCGAAACCACTTGCAGGGTTTAAAACCACTGCAAGGGTTTGGGGTACAGGGCATTCGTCATTGCGAGGAACGAAGCAATCCAGCGTATTTCCTGTTTTCTGGATTGCTTCGTTCCTCGCAATGACGGGGTACCGGCATTATGAACGAGGGGACGAGGTGACGAGGTGACGAGGAGACAGGGCATTCGTCATTGCGAGGTACGAAGCAATCCAGAATACAGGAAGTAATCCGGAAAGAAAAGGCACGCTGGATTGCTTCGTACCTCGCAATGACGTGGTACCTTCTACCTTCTGCCTTCTCCAAACCGCTTGCAGGGTTTAAAACCACTGCAAGGGTTTGGGATGACGGTACCACGTCAACTCTCAACTCTCAACTCTCAAAACATGTTGTACAACATAAATTTTTTTTGAAAAA
>JAITHS010000302.1 GCA_031279875.1 Tannerella sp. | reverse complement strand
CGTCATTATGCGGAGGACTCCGCAAAGCAATGATGTGGTTTCTTGTTTTGTTAATGTTGCCTGTCAACGTCAACGCCTCCGACAATACTGCCCCAAGCGCAGAAAAATCTACCAAAGACATCATATTCGAACACATCAAAGACGCTTACTGGTGGCACATAACAACCGTAAACGAACATCATCTGTCTGTTTATCTGCCAGTTATCGTATGGTCGAAAGATAAAGGGCTGAATATCTTTTCGTCAAGCCGTCTTGAACACGAGGCTGAATACAACGGCTTCAAAATATCGACAACAGGAAAAAATCAAAGCAAAATAGTGTCGGTTACCGCTTCGGGTGAAGAAATCCGACCGCTTGACCTGTCGCTGACGAAAACAGCATTGGCGCTGATAATCAATTCGTTAGTGATGATGATAATATTTTTGACCGTAGCCCGCAGTTATCGTCGCCGCCAGCGACATGCTGCTCCGGGAGGCTTTGCAGGGATGATTGAGATGTTTGTGATGAGCGTTGAGGATGACATTATCCGCAAATGTGTCGGCAAACATTACGCCCGATTCTCACCATATCTGCTGACGGCGTTTTTCTTCATCTTCATCAACAACATCATCGGACTTGTGCCGTTTTTCCCCGGCGGCGCCAACGTAACGGGAAATATCGCCGTAACGCTCGTTCTGGCGGTATGTACAATGCTGGCAGTCAACATTTTCGGCACGCGCGAATATTGGAAAGAAATCCTCTGGCCGGATGTTCCGATGTGGCTCAAAGTACCGATACCGGTAATGCCTCTGATAGAATTTTTTGGAGTAATATCAAAGCCTTTTGCGCTGACCGTCAGGCTTTTTGCCAACATTACCGCCGGACATGCCATTATTTTGGCGCTGACCTGCATGATATTCGTAACCGTCAAGATGGGAACGGCTATCAACGTAAGTATGACGGTTTTTTCGGTCCTACTGTCTGTTTTTATGAGCTGTATGGAGATACTTGTAGCATACATACAGGCTTATGTATTTACTATGCTTTCGGCAGTCTTTATCGGATTAGCACAGGCGGAACACGAACATAAAACATTGAACATTAAACATTAAACATTAAACATTACATAATATGACACTATTAAACACGCTGCTTCAGGCAGCACAGAATTTTGGTTCTTTAGCGGCTCCGATAGGCGCCGGAATAGCAGTACTCGGCGCAGGATTAGCCCTCGGACAGATAGGCAAAAGCGCAATGGAAGCAATCGGACGCCAACCCGATGCCACAAACGACATTCGTATGTCGATGATCATTGTATCGGCATTAGTAGAGGGCGCGGCACTGTTTGCAATAGTCGTTTGTCTGATGGCTTTAAGTTAAACCATGTCGCTTTTAACTCCCGACATAGGACTGCTGTTTTGGATGATTGTCTCTTTCGGCATCGTCTTTTTCGTGCTTGCAAAATGGGGCTTTCCCGTTATTACACGCATGGTTGACGAACGTCGCGACTATATCACCCAATCGCTTGCCAAAGCCGACGAAGCCACGCGCACGCTTGACGGTATCCGTCAAAAATGTGATGACATCATGGCTGAAACAGTTAAAAATCAGCAATCTATCCTCAAACAGGCTACCGACGAAGCCTCACGAATAGTACGTAAGGCTCAAGATGACGCCGCAGAGGAAGGCAAGCGCAAGCTCGAAGAAACCCTTCGACTTATAGACTTTCAGAAACAGAAAGCCATCGGCGACTTGCGTGCGCAGGTCGCACAACTTTCTGTTGACATTGCAGAGAAGATACTTCGTCGCGAACTCGACACTCAACCTGCTCATGATAAACTTATTACGCAACTATTAGACGAGGTAGAATCGGACATCCTCAAAAATTAAAACAATGGAAGAAAAGAAAAGTATGTGGTTTTATCCGCCGCCCCACAAGCCTTTGTTGCCGCAAGCGGAGATAGACCGTAAGTATCCGATTATGCGTTTGAAAGTGTTTCTGGGAGCGTTTTTCGGTTATGCCGCATATTATCTGGTTCGTAAAAACCTGTCGCTGGCAGCGCCGGGGATGATTAAGGAAGGCATACTCGACAAAACCGGCGTCGGTATAGCCGGCTCGGCAATATCTATTGCCTACGCATTCAGCAAATTTATTATGGGTAGCGTATCCGACCGCAGCGACGCCCGCAAATTCCTCGTCATAGGGCTGATAATGTCGTCATTACTGATGATTGGCGTCGGAATGCTACCGTTCGGCACGTCAAATATCTCAACAAACGTATGGCTGATATTTGGTTTTATGCTACTTGTAGGCTGGCTGTCGGGCATGGGCTGGCCACCATGCGGACGTATTATGGCACAATGGTTTTCGCAAAACGAACGCAGTTTCAAGATGTCGGTCTGGAACACCTCTCACACTATCGGCAGCGGCTCGCTCGGTTTGCTCACTACGGCAGGCGTAGGGCTGTTTTTATTCTTCGACGTTGGTCAAACATGGCGCGCCGCCTTTATTTTTCCGGCTGTCATCGCCCTGCTGTTTGCTTTCTTTTGTTGGTGGACGCTTCGCGACACTCCCCAATCGTGCGGACTGTCACCGATAGACGTCTATCGCAACGATTTTTCGGGCAAAAAAGCCGCCGCCGGAGAAGAAGAAAAGATACCTTTCAAACGGCTTTTTGTCGATTATGTATTCAAAAACAAGGTTTTATGGCTCATTGCTATTGCCAATGCTTTTGTATATCTGATACGTTACGGCATCGGCGACTGGGCGCCGCTCTATTTGCAGGAAATGAACATCATGGACAGCAAACAGAGCAATCTGGCATTCTCGCTGCATAATTATGCCGGCGTACCGGGGACAATAGTATGTGGCTGGATATCGGCAAAATACTTCAAAGGTCGCTGTGCGCCGCCTAACATCTTATATATGATGTTAGTGCTGCTCGGCATACTTTTGTACTGGAAAGCGACCGCTGTCGGCGCATGGCTGGCAGGTATTCTCGGAGTTGACGTTACCGCCGCCTCACATTTTACGGTCTATTTTTCGCTCTGTGAGATAGGCTTTTGCATCTACGGACCGGTAGCGCTGATAGGCGTTCAAGCTCTAAACCTCGTCCCGAAAAACGCAGCAGGAACGGCAGCAGGCTTTGTTGGGTTGTTCGGCTATCTGATTGGAGACGCCGTTCTTGCCAAAATAGTTATGGGCAAAGTAGCCAACAACTACGGATGGAACCCGATATTCTGGCTTTTCATCATCGGCTCGATTATTGCAATAGCCTTTTGTTCAACAACTTGGAAAAAAGAAAAGATAAATATTTAATTATGTTTGGAATAGAATATCCCGGAATTTGGGTAGCGTATCTACTCATTATTTTGTGCCTCGCGTTTGCGATCTGGTACGGTATCTCACGTTGGAATAAAGAGGAGGATTAAACGATGGAAAATTCACTCGGAACAGGTATTATCATCATTCTGTACATGTTTGTACTTGCGTTGTTGGGCTATCTCGGCTACAAAAGGACAAAAAATGCCGACGATTATTTGCTCGGCGGTCGCGAAATAAACCCTTTTATAATGGCGCTGTCGTATGGTGCGACGTTCATATCTGCCTCTGCGATAGTTGGTTTCGGTGGCGTTGCGGCAACATTCGGCATGGGTATTCAGTGGCTCTGTTTGTTGAACATGCTGATGGGCGTTATTGTAGCGTTCATCTTTTTCGGACGTCGAACCCGTCGTTTAGGCGCTCAATATAAGGCAAGTACGTTTCCGCAATTCATCGGATTGCATTACGGTTCGCGGACGGTGCAGGTGTTCATTGCGGCAGTCGTATTTGTCGGGATGCCGCTCTACACGGCGGTTGTGATGAAAGGAGGCGCCGTATTCATCGAACAGATGTTTCAAATTGACTATCACGTGTCGTTGCTTATTTTCACTCTCATAGTTGCCGCCTACGTCATAACAGGAGGCATCAAAGGAGTACTTTATACCGATGCTTTTCAGGCAGTTATAATGTTTTTATGTATGCTTTTCCTGCTCGTGTGGTTTTATCGCGTGCTGGGGATGAATTTTACGGAAGCAAATCAGGCGCTTGGAGACATTGCCGACCGTGTGCCGGAACGTTTCCAAGCGATAGGTCATCAGGGGTGGACGCAAATGCCGGTTACAGGCTCGCCGCAATGGTTTACGCTTATCACATCGCTGATTCTCGGCGTAGGGATAGGCTGTTTGGCGCAACCTCAATTGGCAGTGCGTTTTATGATGGTCAAAAGCGGCAAACAACTTAACCGCGGCGTCCTTATCGGTTGCCTTTTCATCACTATTACCGTCGGGACGATATATCACGTCGGCGCATTGTCGAATCTGTTTTTCCTTAAAACACATGGCGTTGTAGCGTCGGAAGCAGTTAAAGACATGGACAAAATCATACCTGTGTTTATCAACAGTGCGATGCCGGAGTGGTTTGGGACATTCTTTATGCTATGTATTCTGGCGGCAAGCATGTCAACGCTCAGCGCCCTGTTTCATACTATGGGTTCGGCTTTCGGGTCCGACATCTTTTCACAACTTGGACGCCGCCGCGATAAAACCTCTACACTCAGTATCCGTATCGGCATACTTATCTCAATATTAGTAAGTTATGTGATATGTTATGTCTTGTCGGCAGGAGTTATCGCACGTGGTACGGCGTTGTTTATGGGCGTCTGTGCCGTAACGTTCCTGCCGGCGTATTTCTGCTCGCTCTACTGGAAACGCGCTACACGTCAGGGCGCTATCGCAAGCCTCTGGACAGGCCTGATAGTAAGCCTCTTCGCGATGCTTTTCCTCCACAAAGCCGAAGCAGCGCCGACAGGTCTGTGCCGCTTACTGACGGGTCGTGATGTGCTGATAGAAACGTATCCGTGGGCTTCTATTGACCCTGTTGTATTTGCTTTGCCGCTATCGGTGCTTGCAATTGTGGTTGTAAGTTTGATGACAAAGCCACAATCGTCACATCCTTAAATATAAACGGATTATCACTTGTTCTCAATGTTTTGCCGCTTGCCGTAGTTATATTTTTGAGAATAACTTCCTTAGTTTTAACATAAGGAAAGGTCTCCTGATATGATTCGTCGGTCATTTGAGGGTTGAAATTTGCGAAAATAGCAGGCCCACGATAATCATCAGGATGATTGGAATCGTCGATATGAAGATTTTCGATAGTAATCCGTTCCGGCATATAACAAGTGTAACCGAAGTCATGTTTCCCCGAATAAGAGCCGGATATCAGGTTTGCGACGGTCGATTTGCCGCCTGACGGTACAAAAACGCAGTTGCGGATAATAAATTCTCCTTGCCATGTACTGCCGTAATCGGAGCGCAAATTTATGAGACTCCAACCTGATACGGTAGTGTTTTCCACAATAAAAGTTCCGCTGCCGATGGCATTGATGCCTTGATGTCCCAGTTTTGAATTGCGGATGGTGGCATTGGCAACTCCTTTGTGGGCATCAAACCGTGAAAAGGTGCAACTGTCGTAAAGAAGATTTTTGCAGTAGTTAGACCCCAGTATTCCCCAATATCTGCGGTCGTTAATATCATTTGTCTGGCTACAGGCTATGAATGAAACATTTAATGCACGACCGACAGAGATGTCATAAGAACCCATAGAAACAGGTACGCCTGCCGAGCCGATGGTGTTGTATGTTTTGTGTCCGGTAAGTATAGTATTTTTAACAGTTACATAAGAACATTCTCCGATATTGATAAAGCCGCCGTATGGTGCGCCATGGTCGCCTTCGCCTGTAATGCGGTGTTCCAGACCGTCAACAACCACATGAGAACGCTTGATAGCGATGTTTCGGGCATAATAAGTATATTTTGATTCGGCTTTATTGGCAATTGTAGTAAAACGTCCGCCTTTGATAGTAAGCGTATCCATATCAATGGGAAGAGCGGTGGCGTCGGTTATTTGGTCGAAGTCCCAGATGATTGGGGCGTTCATGTCAACGTTACCGTCTTTATCAACAACAAAGATGTCGGTCTGCGAAGATCCCTTATCCTGATTCGGCCCGAACCGGATGTAATGCTTTACATTTGAATTAGTAATGCTGATAAGACATGTTTGAGGCAGAGAAACATCAATTTTCTTCTGATTACGTTTAAGCGAAGACAATCCTTCGAGTTTAAATGATTGCAGACCGGAAGCGACGATGAAAACAGGCGCATTGCGATTTTGTACTTCGGTATCGTTGATGATGAAAGCTGCCGTGCCGAAATCGGTGTCTGTCCTGATGACGGAAGTGCATTCTTTTCCTCCGATATAATAAGTCGCTTCGTTGTCGGCTTTTACCGGAAGTCCGTACCGGTTGGCAAAAGCATGGGTCGCCGCGATAGCTTCGGCATCGTCGATTTTTCCGTCTCCTATTGCGCCGAAGTCGCTGTAGCGGACTAATCCGGCGGCTTTAAATTTGATGGTGTCTTCCGAAGATATATTTACTCGTGATGACCCATTTGTATAGGTAAATACCTGTGTTAAAAATAATAATGAGAATATGACTTTCATAATAAATTAATAAAATAATGACCGCAAAGATACGTATTTAAATTGAGAATTAAGGGATGAGGGGACGAGGGGATGAGGGGCGGGTGTTCAAAGCTGACAATTTTTTTTGTCATTGGTAGCAGGAATGATAGCACCAAACGATAGGTAATGACGGTGCCCAAAACCCTTGCAGTGGTTTTAAACCCTGCAAGCGGTTTGGAGCTTACGTCCGTCATTGCGAGGGCGTTAACGTACAGGGCATTCGTCCCTGCAAACTATATGTAAACTATATGTAAACAAATTTTTAATTTT
>JAITHS010000294.1 GCA_031279875.1 Tannerella sp. | reverse complement strand
ATTTCATTGTTCTGCTCTTTGATTACTTGGTCTTTCTGTGCGGCTGTACGCTCTCGTTCGCGAAGCTCTTCAAAATAGTAGTCTTCCATCTCCATCTGATACTGCATCTCTTCGTTTTCGGAGGCCATCCGTAAACGGCGGATTACGGGACGGTAGATTTCAGGGAAATCGTCTTCGTCGATGTTCAAAAAGTAATGACTCATCCTTGTGCGGTTATTCTGATCAAAGATGCCCAACAACGTCTCCAAGTCGGTGCGGCGACGTTGCTTCAATTGCAATATCTGCACTATCCACGAACGGTGATGCAGGCTTTCTATGAACTCGTTAGGAGCATAAAGGTTTTCTTTCGTCGTTACGTCTTTTACCTGATTGTCAACTTCAATGACCGGACAGCCGGAGATGCCGATGTCATGACCAAGCAGGAAGATGCAGTAAATTTGCCGCGCCTTTTTCCGCCCGTCGCCGCTGTCATACGAGTTGGCGGAATTTTGGTAATGCAAGCCAAGATAGCGACGGAAGCGCATTATGTCGGAAGCGAGTTTGGCTTTCTGCAACTCGATAAGCACCGTTTTTTGTTTGCCGTCGGGCAGGGCGATTTGCGCGGTGAAGTCAAACCGGCAAACGGTATAGTTTGTAGGCGTTTCTTTTTTTCGTTTGGCGTTTGGCGGAATGGGGATAGTGTGTTCGCGGGCTGAAAAACTCAGTTCCAAAACTTCCTCGCCGATAATGGCCGAAAGAAATGCCTTGGCTACCTTGTTGTCTTCCATCATGAAGCGGAAGACTACATCATAAATAGGATTCGCTATGCGCATGGTCGTTTATTGTTTATATTACGCTGCAAAGATACGAATAAAAATTAAAAATTAAAAATTATGACGGTACCCAAAACCCTTGCAGGGGTTTTGGGGTACCGTCATTACTTATCGTTTGGAGCTTCTTTTTTGCTTTTATCATGCCGCAGAGGTACGGAAAATTTTTGTTTGTTCTAAAACCAAACTGATTGACGAAGGAGCAAAACAAAGAAAAAAACAATTTTTCGAGGTTTTCTCAAAAATTATTCGTACCTTTACATAATAGATTCAAGTAAAAAACAATGGAAAGTACAAGGTTGAATAAGATAGAACGTCTGATACAGAAAGATTTAAGTGAGTTATTCAGACGTCAGACGGCGATGATGCGCGGCACTTTAGTATCGGTCAGTCAGGTGCGCGTCAGCCCCGATTTGAGTGTCGCAAAAGTATATTTGAGCATTTTTCCGTCTATAAAGTCAGACGAGATAATGCAATCGGTAGAGAAAAGCAAAAAGACACTTCGTTATGATCTCGGTCAGATAGTAAAATCTCAATTGAGGCGAATACCGGAATTAATATTTCATCTCGACGATTCGCTTGATTATGTGGATAATATAGATAAATTGCTGAAAAACGGAACATCTTGAACCTTTCACTCTACATAGCGCGCAGGTATCTTGTCTCGAAAAAATCGCATAACGCTATCAACATTATATCGTTGGTTTCGGTGTGCGGCATTGTTGTGGCGACAGTTGCGATGGTGTGTTTGCTGTCGGTTTTCAACGGTTTTGAAGATTTGACGACGACGCTTTTCAGCGCTTTTGATCCGGAGTTGAAAATTACGACTGTTGAAGGCAAAGTTTTCAACCCCGACACCCCCGCCTTGCAGCGTCTAAAAGCATTGGACGAGGTTGCTTTGTGTTCCGAAACATTGCAGGAAAACGGGCTTGTAAGATACGGCGAGCGGCAGGAAATAACTGCTGTTAAGGGCGTTGAGGATTCGTATCGCGACTTGACGATGATAGATTCGGTCATTACCGACGGGACTTTTGTCCTAAATCAGGGAGACACAAACTATTCTGTTCTCGGCATCGGTTTGGCGGCGTCGCTCGGCGTCAATGCCGCTTTTGTGCACCCGTTGGAGATTTATATGCCCAAACGCAACGAAACCGTCAACATGACCAACCCGTCGGCGTCTTTTAGGGTCGAATACGCACTTGCGGGCGGCGTTTATCATATCAACCAAGCCGTTTATGATGAGCGATTTATGCTTGTTTCGATAGATTTGTTGCGGTCGATGCTTGATTACAAAAACGAAGTCTCTGCTCTTGAAATAAAACTCAAACCCGACGCCTCCGTATCTTCCGTCAAAAAGAAGATGACGGCAATTCTCGGCGACGGTTTTAAAGTAAACGACAGATACGAACAGCAGGAAGCGACGTTTAAGATGGTTCAAATAGAGAAATGGGTAACGTTTTTGCTGCTTTGCTTTATTCTCGTCATGGCGCTTTTCAACGTACTCGGCTCATTAGCAATACTTATGATAGAAAAAGAAGAGGATGTGGAAAAACTTCGCGGTCTCGGAGCAGATAACAAACTGATTAACAGGATATTCATCTATGAAGGGCGTTTGATTTCAGTCGCAGGAGCCACCGTTGGAGTAGTTATTGGGCTGATACTGTGTTTTATACAGCAATATTTCGGACTGATAAGGCTCGGTCGGTCGGCAGGCGAATTTATTGTTGACGCCTATCCCGTAAAAGTGGAATGGACTGATATAGTGCTTGTTTTTGTTTCCGTAACCGTAATGGGCTGTCTTGCGGTGATGTATCCCGTTCACTATATAGCAAAAAAACGGCTCGCTACGACATGTTTTGCGGCTTTAATGGCTGTGCTGACCTGCACGGCGACGGTATCATGCGGTGGGGGTAGCGGCGCCCAAAAGAGCGACGAAATCAAAGAAATCGCCGTTACAATAGAGCCGTTGCGTTATTTTGCAGAGAAGATAGCCGGCAATGATTATCGTTTCTTTTCAGTTGTTCCGCCCGGTCAGGGGCCGGAAACTTACGACCCTACACCGCGCGAAATGGTGCGCGTAGGCAAGGCAGTCGCTTTTATGCACATCGGTCGGCTGCCGATAGAGAAAGCAATCGCAACCGCTATGCGGCAAAACAATTCCGAAATCACAATTGCAGACGTGTCGGAACAGTTTGATAATCAGTTTGTTGACTGCCATGCACATGCGGAAAATCTTTCAAATCTTTCAAATCCTTCAACGGCTTGTGATAAACACCACAACGACCCGCATATCTGGACGTCGCTGACCGGCGCAAGAATTATTGCCGACAATTTTTACAAAACGTTTTCTGCGCTGAACGCTTCACGCAAGGATTTTTATCACTCTAATTATCAGTCTTTTATCAAAGAATTAGATGCCCTGTCGGACACTATACACGCATTAATGGACACTCTTTCGTGTCGCAGTTTTGTGATATATCATCCTGCTTTGACATATCTTGCTAAAGAGTTTGATTTCAGGCAGTTAAGCATTGAAGACGATGGCAAGGAACCGTCTCCCGCGTCGATGAAGCAGTTGATAGAGCATTCGCGGGAGGCAGGCGTCAGGGTCGTTTTCGTACAAAAAGAATTTGACGCCAAATATGCCGAACAGATAGCCATCTCGACAGGAGCAAAACTTATAAGCATCAATACCCTTGATTATCAGTGGTATAATGAAATTTTATTCATCGTTAAAAATTTGACGAAAAATGGACAAACTGATTGAAATAAAGGATGTTATGGCGTCATATAACGGCAATCCTGCGATATGGGAAATAAATCTTGACATAATGCGGAACGATTTCCTTTTCATTACCGGTCCGAACGGCGGCGGCAAAACAACTTTGCTCAAAGTAATACTCGGACTTCTCAAACCGAATAGCGGTACGGTAACATTTTACAGAAACGGCAAATCTGTTAAAGCGCTGAAAATGGGATGGTTACCACAAATGAACCCGTTAGACCGACGTTTCCCTATTTCGGTTTATGAGGTCATAGCATCGGGCTTGCTCGCCGAAAACAGCGTTTGCAAACGTTTGACACGTGAACAGAAGCAGCGCATCGATGAGACGCTCGCCGAAATGTTGCTCGAACCGTTTGCCGCCAGAGCGATAGGCGAACTGTCGGGCGGTCAGTTGCAAAGGGCGCTTTTAGGCCGGGCGATAGTGTCAAACCCCGAAATTTTGATATTAGATGAGCCTGATACTTACATAGATAAGGATTTCGAGATGCGTTTCAGGGACATTATTGAAGTGCGGAGCGTCAAATCGGCAATTGTGCTTGTGTCGCATAATGTGGGGCTGCTGAAACCGTTCGTGAAGCATACCGTTAAGATAGACCAAACCATTCAAAATCAGACGTTATGAAGAAAATACTTATCACAGGAGCAAACGGATTTATCGGTCGATGTTTGGTAGAAGGGGCTTTGGAGCGAGGCTATGAGGTATGGGCAGGAGTACGCAAAAAAAGTATGACGTCAAGTTTTGCCGACGAAAGAATACGTTTTATAGACCTTGACTATGAGGATGTTACCGCTCTCGCCGCTCAACTGTCGGAGGCGGGCAGGTTCGATTATATAATCCATAATGCAGGTCTCACAAAAACACTTAAAACCGCTGATTTTTATCGTGTTAACGCCGATTATACGAAAAATCTTACAAACGCGCTGACAGTATCCGGAATGTGTCCTGATAAATTTCTGTTAATGAGCAGTTTAAGTGTTTACGGGCCTATTCATGAAAAAGACGGACTGCCTGTAAGCGTATCAGACGCAAAAATGCCCGACACTCATTATGGCAAGAGCAAACTGCTGGCAGAGAGGCACTTACAAAATCAAAACCTGTTCCCTTATATTATATTTAATGTAACGGGAGTTTACGGCCCCGGCGACCGCGACTATATAATGCAGATAGAAAGTATCCGTAGCGGATTTGATTTTCAGGCCGGTATGAAGTCTCAAAAACTGACATTCATCTATGTCAAAGACCTTGTAGATGCGTCTTTTGTTGCCCTCGAAAACATGGATGTCAGGAATATGTCGTTTATCGTATCCGGTGAAAAAGTTTATACCGCCGATGATTTTTCGCTCATTGTCAAAGAGTTACTGTTACTAAAAAGGGTTATCAGAATACGTCTTCCGCTGTGGCTGTGTTATATTTCATGTGTTGCATCGTGGATTGTCGGACGTATCCGCCGTAAGCCGCCGACCCTCAATCCCGACAAGTTTAAAATTATTCGTCAGCGAAACTGGTCATGCGACATCAAACCGCTGTCGGAAATTCTCGGTTTCACTCCTTCGTTTGACCTCAAAAAAGGGCTTTTTGAGACAATTTTTTCAACGAAGTAAAATTTTTTTTATGTCGCAAAACCCTTTATTCATGCGGCAAGTCAAATTTTTTTCGATTTTTTTTGAAAAAAAGTGCGAAAAAATTTGGTAGATAAAAAAAAAGTCCGTATCTTTGCAGTTGTTTATCGGATGAAAAAGAATAAAAGTTTGGCTTAAATACATCAAATTTATTCATAATCTGATATTACAAAAAGTTGAAAGCCGATTGCGCGGCGAAAGAAAGATTTTTTCGATACGCGCTGACAGGGCGATTGACTTGGCATCGGCAGCGATGCTGTGGTTTTCGGCTTCTATGCAAGTAAGTATGGGAATTAATCCACCCGCTTACTTAGAGCATAATGCTAAACGTTATTCATTATTCATTACTGAGAATCCCCGAACGTGAGTTCCGGGATTTTTTTTTGAACAAAATTACAGGATTGCAGGTGCGCCGAAATTACAGGATTGCATGAGAGGCAGGATTTACAGGTTTTTCTCCGGATTGCTTCATTCCTCGCAATGACGAATGCCCTGTTCGTTAACGCCCTCGTAATGATGCAGTTAAGCCAAAAAAAGTCATTGGTAGGAAGAATGATAGCGCCAAACGAAAGGTAATGACGGTACCACGCAGTCCCGCAGGGACGACACTTTATTAACCGGTGACTTTAGTCTCCGGTAAGAGCAGTCATCATATCAACCATAGTCCCGCATGGGACGACACTTGGTTGCGACGCTTATAATGACGGACGTAAGCTCCCAAACCGCTTGCAGGGTTTAAAACCACTGCAAGGGTTTTGGGTACCGTCATCTTATTTTATTATGAATGATTCTGAAAAATAAAATGCTAAAAGTTAGTAAAATAGTAGATTTAACCCAACTTGCCTTTTTTACCCCATCCAAACAGTCGATCCCAGTCTAATTTCAAGGTTTCAGGCATGATCCCATTTTTCATAAATGCCTGATATACAGCATTATCTATTGTTGATAACTTGGAAAAAGTCGTTTGTAGTCCCAGAATAACATTTGTTAACATTGTTTTATTTTGGTTTTTATTCGTACCTTTGCAGCGCGACATATTAATTAAAAATACGTAACAATATGTTTATTAAGAAGATAGATAAAAACAGCAAGAAAACAGGCAAGGAATATTACATCTATCGCCTGTGCGAATCCTACCGTATC
>JAITHS010000200.1 GCA_031279875.1 Tannerella sp. | reverse complement strand
TTGTAAATAGTGAGGCAAGCGTCGGGACACACCCATCCGCAACTTGCACACCCGATACAATCGTCGGGATTTTTCATATAAACGTAGTGGTAGCCTTTCGTATTGACGGTTCTCGGATTTAGTTCAAGAACCTTCGTCGGGCAGGCAACCACACACAGATTACAACCTTTGCAACGTTCGGTGTTAACGACCACCGCGCCTTTGATTTTTGCCATTTTTTATCGTTTTGAAAGTGCAAAGATAGAAATTTTTTTTGTATCTTTGCATCTCTTTTAATAAAAATTTTATGCTTGAAAAAATTATCATCCTTGACTTCGGTTCGCAAACCACACAACTTATCGGTCGCAGAATCAGAGAGTTAAATACTTATTGTGAGATACTTCCATATAACAAATTCCCGCATGACGACACGACTGTTGCGGGCGTTGTGCTGTCGGGCAGCCCTTATTCGGTTTACGATGATGCGGCTTTTAAGACCGATCTGTCGGCGCTTCGCGGAAAATATCCGCTGCTCGGAATATGTTACGGAGCGCAACTGCTGGCGTGGCAGGCGGGCGGCAAAGTAGGATCGGCAGGAATGCGCGAATACGGGCGCGCTCATCTCAACAAACTGTATGATAACAACCTGCTGTTCAATGGAATATCTGAAGGCACGCAAGTCTGGATGTCGCACGGCGATACTATTACTCAACTGCCGTCCGAATTTAAAATCATAGCAAGTACCGATGACGTTCCTGCGGCAGCGTTCCGCATTGAAGGCGAAAAAACTTGGGGCGTGCAGTTTCATCCGGAAGTATTTCACACCGAAGACGGCACAAAAATACTTGATAACTTCCTGAATATCTGCGGTTGTAAGAAAGACTGGACGGCAGCGTCGTTCATCGAATCAACAGTCAAAGACTTGCGCTTGCAACTTCAAGACGACAAGGTTATTCTCGCCTTGTCGGGCGGCGTGGACTCGTCGGTTACGGCGGTGCTGCTCAACCGCGCTATCGGCAAAAACCTGACATGTATCTTTGTTGACCACGGTTTGCTTCGCAAAAATGAGTTCGACAAGGTAATGAAAGATTATGAAGCGCTGAATCTCAATGTGATAGGCGTTAAGGCTCATGAAAAATTCTACAACGAACTGACCGGCGTGTCGGATCCCGAACAGAAACGAAAAATCATCGGCAAAGGATTTATTGACGTGTTTGACGAAGAAGCACATAAATTGCAAAATATCAAATGGTTAGGACAGGGAACCATATATCCCGACGTCATCGAATCGCTGTCTATCACGGGAACAGTCATCAAAAGTCATCACAACGTCGGCGGGCTGCCCGAAAAGATGAACCTTCGACTGGTAGAGCCTCTGCGTCTGCTGTTTAAGGATGAAGTGAGGCGCGTGGGCTACGAACTCGGTATGCCCGAAAATCTTATCAAACGCCACCCCTTTCCCGGACCCGGTCTCGGCATCCGCATACTCGGCGACATAACGCCCGAAAAAGTGCGTATCTTGCAGGAAGCCGATGATATTTACATCTCTCTGATGCGCGAATGGGGTTTGTATGACAAGATATGGCAAGCTGGCACTATCCTGCTGCCTGTCCGCTCGGTAGGCGTTATGGGCGACGAACGCACTTACGAGAATACCGTCGCCCTCCGCGCCGTAACTTCAACCGACGCCATGACGGCCGACTGGGCACAACTGCCTTATGACTTCCTCGCCAAAGTATCAAACGAAATAATCAATAAAGTCAAAGGCGTCAACCGCGTAGTCTATGACATCAGTTCCAAACCACCATCTACTATTGAGTGGGAGTAAAGGTTAAAAATATATAAGTTTGTGAAAAAATTATTTATTGAAACATACGGCTGCCAGATGAACGTAGCCGACAGCGAAGTTGTTTCTTCCGTCATGCAGACTTGCGGATACGAAATGACCGATAATATTGACGAAGCGGACGCTATTTTTGTTAATACATGCTCTGTTCGCGATAATGCCGAACAGCGGGTTATAGGTCGGCTGCAATATTTCAATTCTCTGCGCCGCAAACGTAAACGTCTCATTATAGGAGTATTAGGTTGTATGGCAGAGCGAATTAAAGACGAATTGCTTACTGATTACGGCGTTGATCTCGTTGCCGGACCTGATTCTTATATGGATTTGCCGAACCTGACAGGCGCTGTGGAAAACGGCGAAAAAGCCGTCAATGTGTCGCTTTCGACAAGCGAAACGTATCGCGACATAATGCCGCTGAAACTGCCCGGACTTAATGTTGCGGGATTTGTTTCCATCATGCGCGGCTGCAATAATTTTTGCTCATATTGTATCGTGCCTTATACGCGCGGCAGAGAACGCAGTCGCGATACGGAAAGCATTCTTAATGAGGTGTTTGACATGCAAAAGAAAGGCTATAAGGATGTTACGCTGCTCGGTCAGAATGTCAATTCGTACTCTTTTACCGGAGATGACGGCAAGACGGTCGATTTCCCTGCTCTGATGGCGCTTGTTGCCGAAGCTGCTCCCACTATGCGCATTCGTTTTATGACGTCGCATCCGAAAGATATGAGCGACGATTTGCTTTACGTCATGGCTGCTCACAATAATATCTGCAAGTTTATTCACCTGCCGGCACAATCGGGCAGTACGCGCATTCTGCAACTGATGAACCGAAAATACACCCGCGAGGAGTATCTTGAACGCATCGCCGCTATCCGTCGTATCCTGCCTGACAGTGCCGTTTCGACCGATTTGTTTTGCGGCTTTCATTCCGAAACGGAAGACGATTTCGAGCAAACGCTTTCATTGATGCGCGAAGTGAGTTATGATTCGGCTTTTATGTTTAAATATTCCGAACGACCGGGAACATACGCCGCCAAACATTTGCGGGACGATGTTTCGGAAGATGTCAAAATAACCCGCCTGCAAAGGATGATTGACCTCCAAAACCGATTGTCGGAAGAAAGTAACAAACGCGACATCGGCAAAACATTTGAAGTATTAGTTGAAGGATATTCCAAGCGTTCGCATGACAGGCTGTTTGGTCATACGTCTCATAATAAAGTAGTTATCTTTGACAAAGGC
>JAITHS010000199.1 GCA_031279875.1 Tannerella sp. | reverse complement strand
CGGCAACATTTGTTTCGCCCATTTGACACGTTTTTTCGTGTCTGCTCCTTTTCCTGTATTGTTATATTCGTAATAACGGGCGGTCTTTTCATTTGATTCTTTGCCCCAGTTGTGCCATCCTTCGGGGCGTATGGCGACGGGCAGGTCGCAGTTAACAAAAGCAGTCATAGCGTACGGACGCCACGGTCGTCCGAGATAGACAGCATCAACCCCGTCGGCAACCGTTATCCGGCAATTATTGAAAACAAAGCCTACTGCGACGTTTTCGGGCGTACTTGCAGCAGTGATATAAGAGTTTTTCTTGCAGTGTATCACACAGTTATCGAACCGGCATGTAGATGGGCCGAATATAAAGTCGGTAGTACCTTCGATATAACAGTCGTAAAAGTACTGATTACAGTTGTCGCGTCCGGCATAGACGGTATCCTGATTGCCGAGCAGACGACAGTTGCGCAAAATTATGTTATCACCTTCAAGATGAAGCGCAACAGCCTGACCCAAAGGCAACGACGAGTTTTCTATTGTAAGATTTTCGATAGTGATATTATTGCCGCGTATCAGGAAAGTGTATGTGCGGAAAGTCCCCATATTGACGTTGCCATACCCTTTCGGCAACGGTATGTTGGCATGGTCGTCGTAGGAAATAACGGTGTGGTCTCGGCTTTCGCCGATAATTTTAACGTTATTAATATAAGTCGGCAGTTCGATTTTTTCTTTGTAAAAACCGTCGCGTATGTATATAGTTACCTCATTATCAGGGTCAAAAGCGCGGACAGAGTTGATAGCATCGGTTACGTTACGAAAATCACCGCGTCCGTTACGGTCCACAACGACTGTATATCCTTTTAGCCACAAGGCGGCGAAAATAAACGGTGCCGTCGCTTTCGGGTCATCGTCGCGAATTGTTTCATTGATATAGTAATTGTATGAGCCGTCGCGGTAAGGCGTCCCTCCCAGACCGGCTACGGCGCAGCATTTGATAACGGATATTGTGCCGTCGGCATTATCGCGGATAAAGGTTTTGAGGTACTGCTCGAAAGCCTCGCGTGCTTTTTCGAGATAAGAAGCGTCGAGATAGCCTTTTTTCGCTCCTTTGGCGTAGGTGTAAATAAACATTGCCGAGCCGGTCGATTCAACGTAATTACCCTCTGTGTCAGGCTTATCCGTAACCTGATACCATAAGCCGGTTTGCTTGTCGCGGTATTTTTCCAACGCGGCCGACAAGTCTTTGAGTATCTTGATGACGGCTTCGCGTTTGTGGTGATTTTCAGGCAGATAATCAAGTACATCAACTATCGCCATCATATACCATCCAATGCTGCGAGACCAGAAATTAGGCGAGCAACCTGTCTCTTTATTTGCCCATTGTTGCTCGCGACTTTCGTCCCAACCGTGATAATACAGACCGGTATTAGGGTCGTATGTATGTTTTGCTATTGTCAAAATCTGCGATGTAACTTCGTCGTAAAGCGCCGGTTCGTTGAATACCGACGCATACTGTGCCAGAAACGGCGATGCCATATAAATGCCGTCAAGCCACATCTGATGAGGATATATTTTTTTGTGCCAGAATCCGCCGTCGGAAGTTCGAGGATGCGTTGTCATCTGATTACGAAGCAATTGCAGCGCTTTTTTGTATTTCTCGTCGCCGGTTTTGGAATAGATCGCAAACAATATCTTGCCCGAATTTATGCGGTCAATATTGTATTCATCAGGTTTATAAGTATTTATCGAACCGTCGGCATTGAGCATTGTGTCGGCGTAGGCTTTGGCGTAGTCAAAATAACGCATGTTGCCGGTACGTTGCCACGTTTGCAGGATCGCGTCGAGAACGAGACCATGACAGTAATTCCATTTCGGCTGTTTGGAAAAGTCAAGCATCCACGATTCCGGATTGCGTTTCATTTCCGAATCAGCCATACGAACAAACCAATCGCTGTTATTCGCCTGTGCTTGTAAATCAGGAGCAAAAATAATTGCCGTCAAACAAAGTATAAAAATTTTCAATTTCATAATAACTAATCACTAATAACTAATCACTATCAAAGCCCATTGCCGTGGCAGTTCTTGTATTTTTTGCCGGAGCCGCAGGGACAGGGGTCGTTGCGGCCGACACGTTTTTCGACACGTACAGGTTCACGATTGATGGGCTGTTGCGGTCCTATGGGCGGATGTGGGTTGAGAGGATCGCTGCCGCCTGCGTTAGCTCCGCCCGAACGTCGTGCGTACTCGTCTTTTTGGGTACGGTAGCGGCTCAAATCCGTGCGACGCTCCGGCGCTGCCTGACGCACTTGCGATTCTTCTCTGACGGGTATCTGACCGCGCATCAAGACCGAAACAGTCTTGCGGTTCATGCCTTCGACCATCGTTTTGAAGAGGTTATAACTCTCTAATTTATAGATAAGTAGCGGGTCTTTATTCTCATAAGAGGCGTTCTGTACCGAATGGCGCAAGTCGTCCATTTCGCGCAGATGTTCTTTCCATTCTTCATCGATGTTGTGGAGGATGATTGATTTCTGGAACGATTTCACAATTGCCTTTGATTCAGTCTCATACGCTTCTTTAAGGTTGGTCGAAATATTATACATCCGTTTGCCGTCGGTTACGGGTATGAGGATATCTTCATATTGAGCGCCCTGATTTTCATATATTTGCGTGATAATAGGGTGCGCTACCTGCGCCATGCGGTCGATATGTCGTTTAAAAAGCGCGAAAGCGGCGTTAAACACTTTTTCCGCAATCATTTCTGCTTTCATGCTCTTGAAATCGTCTTCTTGGATAGGACATTCAACCGCAAGAGTGCGGAAGATGTCCATCTTAAACGTGTCATAATCACCGCCTTCGTTTTGTTCGGCGATAGCGTTACAGGCGTCGTAGATGGTATTCATAATGTCCATCCCGATACGTTCTCCCATTAGTGCGTGGCGGCGACGGGTATATATCACGTTACGTTGCGAGTTCATCACATCGTCGTATTCAAGCAGTCGCTTACGTATTCCGAAGTTGTTTTCTTCGACCTTTTTTTGCGCCCTTTCCACCGATTTGTTCAACATACCGGCTTCCAAGACGTCGTTTTCTTTAAAGCCCATTCTATCCATCAGTCCTGCAATCTTTTCTGTTGCAAAAAGGCGCATCAGGTCGTCTTCGAGCGAGACAAAAAAGACCGACGAACCCGGATCTCCTTGACGTCCCGCACGACCGCGCAACTGTCGGTCAACGCGACGGCTCTCGTGGCGCTCTGTTCCGATAATGGCAAGACCTCCCGCACGACGCACTTCATCCGATAGTTTGATGTCGGTACCGCGACCGGCCATGTTGGTGGCTATTGTTACCATGCCCGACTGTCCTGCCTGCGCTACAATTTCGGCTTCTTTCTGGTGTAACTTGGCATTTAGTACATTATGAGAGATATGACGCATGTTAAGCATTCGGCTCAAAAGTTCCGAAATCTCGACCGATGTAGTGCCGACCAAAACCGGCCGTCCTTCAGCGACAAGTTTGCTAATCTCCTCAATAACAGCGTTATATTTAACACGTTTTGTCTTGTAAATACGGTCGTTCATGTCGGTGCGGGCAATGGGTTTATTTGTCGGAATCACCACAACATCAAGTTTATAGATGTTCCAAAGTTCGCCCGCTTCGGTTTCGGCGGTACCTGTCATGCCCGCAAGTTTGTGGTACATGCGGAAATAATTTTGCAGCGTGATAGTCGCAAACGTTTGAGTAGCAGCCTCTACCTTGACGCGCTCTTTTGCTTCGATAGCCTGATGAAGCCCGTCGGAATAGCGCCGACCTTCCATGATACGACCCGTTTGTTCGTCAACAATCTTTACTTGACCGTCAATGACCACGTATTCGTCGTCGCGGTCAAACAGCGAATATGCTTTAAGTAACTGATTAACAGTATGTACACGTTCACTTTTTATGGAATAGTTGGTCAGCATTTCGTCTTTTTTGGTTTGCTTCTCTGCGTCGGTAAATTCCTGATTATCAATCTGCGACAGTTCGGAAGCGATGTCGGGCAGGACAAAGAAATGAGGGTCGTCGCTCTTGCCTGTCAAAAGGTCTATTCCCTTATCTGTCAGTTCAATAGTGCGATTTTTTTCGTCGATAACGTAATACAGTTCTTCGGTTACGATGTGCATCTGTCGGTTGTTGTCCTGCATGTAAAACTCCTCTGTTTTAAGCATTTGCGACTTGATGCCCTGTTCGCTGAGAAACTTGATGAGCGCCTTATTTTTCGGCATACCCTTAAACGAACGGAAGAGCGCTAATGAACCTTCATCGAGAGTAGCCTTATCGTCGCTTTGCATCTTCTGTTTGGCTTCGGTCAACAGTTTGGTACACAGGTTTTTCTGCGCATTTACGACTATTTCCACATTAGGACGGTATTCTTCAAAGAGCTGGTCTTCGCCTTTTGGTACGGGGCCGCTGATAATCAACGGTGTACGTGCATCGTCTATCAACACCGAGTCAACTTCGTCCACAATCGCGTAATTGTGTTTGCGCTGCACCAAATCTTTGGGGCTAATTGCCATGTTATCACGCAGATAATCAAATCCGAACTCATTATTTGTGCCGAAAGTGATGTCGGCGAGATAAGCCTTGCGTCGATCGTCGGAATTGGGTCTGTGTTTGTCGATGCAGTCAACCGACAGCCCGTGAAACATGTAAATGGGTCCCATCCACTCTGAGTCGCGTTTAGAGAGGTAATCGTTGACGGTTACGACATGTACTCCGTTGCCTGTCAGCGCATTAAGGAATACCGGCAGGGTTGCGACGAGCGTTTTGCCCTCACCGGTAGCCATTTCTGCTATCTTTCCTTTGTGAAGCACCACGCCACCAAACAGTTGCACGTCGTAATGTACCATATCCCACTTAATTTCAGTGCCTCCCGCAACCCACCGTTTTTTGTAAACGGCTTTGTCGCCTTCAATGGTAACGAAATCGTGCGAAACGGAGAGGTCGCGGTCGAAATCGTTAGCCGTAACGGTAATAGTCTCATTTTCAGAGAGTCTGCGTGCCGTTTCTTTTACAATAGCGAAGGCTTCCGGCAACGCCTGTTCAAGCGCCGTTTCGAGTTTCTCCATTATTTCTTTTTCAATCTTGTCAACCTCTGTCCAGATGCTTTCGCGATCTTCAAGTGGCTTATCATCAATGTTTTTGCGCAACGCCTCAATACGCGCTTTATCGTCGGCGACATAATCCTGCACTTGTTGACGTATAGCAGCTGACTTCGCTCTCAGTTCATCGTCGGAAAGCGCTTTGATAGAGGGATATACCTCTTTAATTTTGTCCACATACGGCGTAATCTCGCGTAAATCCCGCTGCGATTTGTTGCCGAAAAGTTTGGCTAATATATCATTAAATCCCATAATTCTTAATTGTTTGTTCGTTCGTTTGAGGGCGCAAAGTTAGCATAAAATTTTGAGATAATACACAAACGCATTAAAAAGTTTTCCCTAAACATCATTTCCAACTTACGCCAAGCGCTAATACTGACTTTTGAGGGTGTCAAAGCAATAACATTCCTCAAACTTTACAATATTTTCAAGTTTGAGGAATTTTCAATATCTTTGCAGCGTAAAAAAACTCAAAAAATTAATGGTATGCAAAAAATCATAAGAAAAACAGAACTTGATAAGTTATTGGTTCTCAAAGATAAAAACCTGATAAAAGTGGTTACGGGGGTTCGTCGTGCCGGAAAATCAACTTTGCTTTTGCAGTTTCAGGACTTGCTTAAAGCCGAAAATCCGAGTGTGTCGGTCATTTCAATCAATATGGATTTACCTGATTTTCGCTTTCTTGCCGAAAAAAATTGGAAAGAAATCTACGATTATATCAAAAATATTTTGCATGAAAATGTTAAGAACTATGTTTTTATTGACGAAATTCAAAACATTCCGGAATTTGAGAAACTGCTTGAAGGACTGTTTGTTACGCCGAATGTAGATTTGTATGTAACCGGTTCAAACGCCTATCTTTTGTCGAGCGAATTGGCCACTTTGCTCACAGGTAGGGCGTTTGAAATAAATATTTTACCCTTTTCGTTTGCCCAATATTTGGAATTTACAGGCAAATCAGCCAACCCAGACCGTGCTTTTGCCGAATATATGCGTATAGGAGGTTTTCCGGAAGCCGTCGGGTTTGCCGAAAACGGCGAAAATTTTGTTTACGAATACCTGCAAAATATTTTCAAAAACATTTATAAAAACGACATTTTGAAACGACATACAATCCACAATGAACACTCATACAAAGAAGTAATTGATTTTTTGATTGACAATATCGGTTCGAGTAGTTCGGCACGAAATATTGCAAGTGTTCTTACGGTAAGCGGCAAAAAAATCGACAACAAAACCGTTTCAAAATATATTGATACGCTCGTTGAATCTTATCTTTTTTACAAAGTAAATCGTTATGACATAAAGGGAAAACAACATTTGGCGACACAAGAGAAATACTATTTGGTGGATTTAGGATTGCGAAATGCTTTACTTGGTAAAGAGGTTTCCGCCGATAGAGGACATTTGCTTGAAAATATTATTTTCCTTGAACTGCAACGCCGAAATTACCAGATATGGATTGGCAAAACCAACAATCTCGAAGTTGATTTTGTTGTACGCGACAAAAACGGTTTTACAAAATACATTCAAGTTTCTTACACTGTAAAAGATAAAACCATACTTGACAGAGAACTTGCACCTTTCGACAAAATCCCCGACTATAACGAGCGAATTTTAATAACAATGGATTATGAAAACGATAGCCATAACGGAGTGAAACAAATAAATGCGATAGATTGGTTACTCAACCGGGCGACCTCCTAAAACAAGCGCTTTTGCGGCAGTAGCGCAGTGATTTTTTTTCAAAAAGCAGGCGACGAAGTCAGGAAATTACGGACAATCATCGTTTTTGTACGATTGTGCAAACAAAAAAGTACGATTTTGCAAATCGGGAATTGTTTTGTTGTCTATATTTG
>JAITHS010000186.1 GCA_031279875.1 Tannerella sp. | reverse complement strand
GACCCTGCTGTTAAATCGTATGAAGCGCTGGTTCATTCCGTAAAAGGAACGGTCAATACGGGTCTGTCCGGCAAATACAAGGTCGGAATATGGATTCCCGACGGTCAAAGTCCGCTTGTCCACAACAGTCTGTATGACGTCAAATTAGCGCCAAACGATGTTGTGTCGCATTGGACGGATACCGAAAACAAATATGCCGTTAATGTGATAGGTGAAGTGGGATTTTAACGGAGCAAAAGAACGCTGGATTGCTTCGTTCCTCGCAATGACGTGCGACATTAACCACTAACCACTAACCACTAACCACTACTTCAAAACCTGCTGCCGAGACTTTTGCCGCAATTGCGTTGAGAGTTTCGGCAGAAGTTTTATATATGGTTTTGACCGGCGTTTCGCGATTGATGGTGTAGAGCATCACTTTATACGGACGGATGCGGTGAAGCGCGGCGATATACTGCTCTACGTCAGCGTCGCCAGTGTTGTCAACGCTGACGCCGTTATGCTCGCCGTGAAGAAACATTGTTTGAACGGTCAGACGTCCGTCAAAGCGACACAGGTCGGTAATCAACTGCTCGACCGTAAAATCGTTCGATAACGGGCTGTCTATCAGGCGCATCAACTTGTCGCTACCGGCGTCGAATTTCATCAGATTGTCGTCAACTTTACATAAAGCGCTTATAATCAATGGTTTATGCAGCATTGTAGAGTTAGAAATTACCGCTATTTTGGCATGTTTGCAGCGTGTGTTGCGAATTGAAATCACATCATCAATTATTTCGGCAAAATGCGGGTGCATGGTAGGCTCGCCGTTACCGGAAAATGTTATGACATCCGGTTTTACACCTTGTTCGAGGCTGTTAATCAGCGCTTTGGATACGTCTTCGCGCGAGGGCGCCGCCGAGTGCGTTTTGCGTTCCGCATTAAGCCCGCACTCGCAATAGATACAGTCGAA
Source organism: Tannerella sp. (assembly GCA_031279875.1). GTDB lineage: Bacteria > Bacteroidota > Bacteroidia > Bacteroidales > Tannerellaceae > Tannerella. The sequence goes on along the minus strand of JAITHS010000186.1, from coordinate 8,402 downwards.
AGTACATCTTTTGCCGTCGGCAGGAGAGAGATTAATGCCCAGCGATAAGCCAAGTCGGCGGCTGTGAACAGGTCCGTAAATTATTTTATCAAAAAGAATTGTTGCCATTTTCAGCCGCAAAGATAGCATAAAATTCTGAGATTATCTAAAAATTTTTGCTATCTTTGCCGAATAAAATCATCACAAATGATAGAAGAAACTCTAATTAATGATTTGTTTTTAAGGCAGAAAAGACTTCAACGCGCTATCCGTGAAGCAGAGACGGACGGTATTTTTTTAACTTCCGACGTCAATATTTTTTACATGACCGGAACGGTTTTCGGCGGCTACTATTATTTGCCTGCCGAAGGCGATCCGGCTTTGTTTGTCAGACGTCCCGAAAGCCTTTCCGGTGAACGTCTTTACGGCATACGCAAAACCGAGCAACTGCCGAATATATTCAAAGACAACGGTTTAACGATGCCGAAAAAGATTTGTCTTGAAACCGATAAAATGTCATACAACGAGTGTGTCAGGTTGCAAAACTGCTTTGATTTCACGGAAATTGTCAACGCATCGACGATGATGAGCCGTATCAGGATGCTCAAAACGCCGTATGAAATAAGCCGTTTCCGCATTTCCGCACAAGGTCATGCCGCAACATACTCGAAGATACAAGACTGTTATCGCGAGGGAATGACCGACCTTCAATTTCAGGTTGAAATAGAGCGTGTGATGAGGCTCAACGGCTCGTTCGGCATCTTCAAAACGTCAAATGCCAACATGAACATCTTCATGGGCAGCATACTTACCGGCGACAATGCCGCAACGCCCTCGCCGTATGATTTTGCTCTCGGCGGCGGCGGTCAAAGTCCGTTATGCCCTATCGGTGCTAATGGCACGCTATTACGGAAAGGTATGGCTGTTATGGTCGATATGGTCGGCAATTACACAGAATATCTGACCGATATGACGAGGGTTTTTGCTGTCGGCAAATTGCCCGAAGAGGCGTATAGAGCGCATCAAACGTCATTAGAGATACAGTCGGCAACGGAAGCAACGGCGATGTCAGGCGTCGCATGTGCCGAATTGTGGGACAAAGCGCTCGCCATAGCCGACAAAGCGGGACTGGCAGATTGTTTCATGGGAGCAAAGCAAAAAGCTAAATTTGTAGGGCATGGTATCGGTCTCGAAATTGATGAGCCACCCGTACTGACGCCGCGTTCCAAAGACATTCTCAAATCGGGTATGACTTTTGCTCTCGAACCTAAATTTGTTATTGCCGGCGTCGGAGCCGTCGGCATCGAAAACAGTTTCCTCGTTACCGAAACAGGTCTCGAAAAGCTGACTGTCTTCCCCGAAGAAATCATCGAACTGGCTTGACTTCGATTTTGCATGGATTAAGAACGGTCTCTTTCATACGACGTGCGTAGGCAAACCATTCTTCCGGCGTTTTATAGCCGAAAGTCTCTTTTTTTGAAGTAAAAGCGATGTGATATTTAAACGCAGTGCGACCGGGTGCCGATATCTGATAGAGAAAGTTTATGCGGTCGGGTTTCTCGGATATGATTACGTCATGCGGCAGTATTGTTGCAAGTCCGACAGTTTCTTTGGCATATTTAACAGTGTCGTTTACAGGCCAGTGAGTACCCCAGCAGGCGACTAATCCCTTGTGGTCGGAAAAAGACGTCGAGCCGATAATATTCTGAACGCCGGTACAAAACACCTCCGCTCCTAACGGTTGGGCAAACGACACTTCTACTTCGCAGTCGCGATGACCTGCATAAAGGATATATCTGACCCGCATAATTATCTGCTTGCCGCCATACTGCCAGCCGTTTGCCGTAATATCAACCACCGTCCTTACCGGACCGGAAGCGACTACTGTCTCCGTCCTGCTTTTAACCGGTTCAATATGAACGGCTTTATCGCCGTCCCAGCCTTTGAGCGTCCCCAGACCACAACTTCCGCCTACTAACAGCACATCGTCGCCGAAGCCGCGCGCTAATTGTTCGTCGGTAGGATAAAACTGCGATTCCCTGATTTCCAAGCCTTTATTAAATTTACCGTAAATATCGACAGTCTGTTTTCGGTCGAAATATATCCGATATGCCGTCAGTTCCGATTCAAACGCCGGACCGTGATGGTGCATCTGGTTGTAGATATCGCTCGTGCCGGGCGTCGTAACCGACAAAACCGGCACATGACGCCCGTTTTTGTCGCTTACAAGCATTTCTGCATAAACTTTTGACGGATAGTCTTTTTGAACGCTTTCCGACGATAGTTTGACGGTTAAAACCTTCGATTTACCCGTCGGCACGTCGGTAACAAACACCATTTCGTCGGCTGTCAAGTCGCCGTCAAGGTCATCAATCTGGCACGGTATCTCTGCCGTTCCGTCATAAACGACCGCCGAGCGCACTTCCAACCCTTCGGCAATTTCGGCAAGATTGATAACAACCGGCTCGTTTTTACGCTCAATAACCCCATAAACATCAGTAACAACAACATTGAAACTACGTTCTTCAGCCCCCACACCAGCCCACATGAACAAGTTTATCATCAATAAAAGGACAATTTTACGCATATCTGTGATTTTAAATGATTTTCGGTCAAATTTCAGCCCTTTTTCTTCAGCCTTATTTTCATCCTTTCGAAGATTGAATAGACGCAGGGGATTACGACGAGGCTCATCAAGGTGGATGTTACTAATCCGCCTATTACCGCTATTGCCATTGAGGAACGTAACTCGGCGCCTTCGCCTATGTTGAACGACATCGGTAAAAGGGCAAGGATAGTAGTCAGCGAGGTCATGATGATGGGGCGTATGCGTTGCTGTCCGGCTTGGATTATGGCGTCGTTGAGGGGCATAGTTGTTTTCAACTGGTTGATGCGTCCGACGAGGATTATTGAGTTGTTGACGGCGATGCCTGCGAGCATTATGATACCGATTACTCCCATTATGTTGATAGTCATTCCGGTAATAAAGAAGAGCGCTATTGAGCCGACGAGGGCGAGCGGTATTGTCAGCAGGATGGTGAAAGGGTGGAGGAGAGATTCAAACTGCGAGGCGAGTACCATGTAAACAAGAACTATCGACAAAATCAATGCAAACATGAGGCTGTTCATCGATTCGCTACGTTGCTCTTCGGCGCCGGTAACGTTGATGTAATAGTTTGGCGGCAATTCTACGTCGGTAAGGGCGGCGCGTATCTGTTGCGATACTTTGTTGAGCGATTTTTCAGGCGTTTTATCGGCAAGTATTTTGTTGATTCTGTTTTGGTTGCGGCGGAAAATCTCTTTCGGCGCCTGCGATGTTTCGAGAGTAGCTATTTCGCGGAGGCGATATTCCTGCTGACCGCTTTTGATAACGAGGTCTTCGAGGTCGCGAATCGTAACGTCAGGCACTTTAACAACGATGTCGCGCATTTCGCCTTTATAATCCATCTTTCCGGCGTCGCGTCCCTGTAATTTTTGTTGTAACTGCGAGATGACGGTTTGAATCGAGATGTTGTTGATACCGGCTATTGTGCGGTCGATAGTAACGGTAACTTCGGGAGCGCCGTTAGCCATTGAAGAACTGATGTTAAAGACGCCTTCAACGGTTTCGAGTTTTGGAATAACCGTTTGCGAGATTGTATTTATTTCGTCTAACTCTTCTCCTCTTACTTCTACGACGATAGGCGAATCGTCGTCGCCGAAGAGTTTGCCCAGAGAGTTGTCGTCTTGTTTGAAAGTTAGTTCGAGACCTTCGATATTTGCTGTTGCATCGACGAAGCGGGAAATCACTTCCGACGCCGGTAGCAGGCATTTGTGGGAGAGGATAACTTTCATCATTGCAGTATGTTCGCCTTCAAAGACGGCATTATCGGCGGAGCCTTTACCGCTATGTGTGTAAATTGTTGCGAGGCTGTCGCCGCTTATGCCGAGCATTAGATGTTCGAGATTGTTGACTACGGCGTCGGTGCGTTCAAGGCGTGTGCCTTCGGGCATTTTGACGGATACGGTAAAATTATTGCCGACAGATTGGGGCAGAAATTCCGTTCCTATAACGGGTATGAGGAATATTGTTGCGATGAGAACTATAAGTGATATTAGCACTACCGCAAAGCGATGTTTGAGCAGATTGGCGAGGATGCGGCTGTAGCCTGCGAATTGTACTGATTTGGTTTCGATGACTTGCTTTTTTCGTCCTATCAGTTTGTCGTAAAGCATCGGTATAACGAGCAGAGCAACGAAGAGAGACGAGATGAGCGAGAAAGCAACCGTCCAAGCCTGATCTTTGAACAGTTCGCCCGAAGCGCCGTGCAGATATACTATAGGGAGGAAAACGACGATTGTAGTTAGCGTTGATGCTACTACTGCGCCGGATACGTCGGACGTTCCGGTAACGATGCTGTCGGAGCGGTTAAGCCCTTTTTCGTGGTTGCGGAAGATGCTCTCTATCACTACAATAGCGTTGTCAACAAGCATTCCTCCGCCGAGCGCCAATCCTCCTAACGTCATCACATTGAGCGACAAACCGGCAAAATACATCAGGTTGAATGTAGCGATGATGGAAAACGGAATAGCGAGGCTGACAATCAGCGTAGTACCTATTCGTCGGAGGAAGATAAACAGAATAACGACTGCGAGCAGCATTCCGAGTAAGGCGCTGCTTTTTACTTCGCCGATAGCTTGATTGATAAACGTGCCTTGATCGCTGATAATCCGGAAATTATAACCCGGCAACGCTTGTTTGATATAAACTAATTCGTCTTCAACAAGGTCAACAACCTTAACGGTATTGTATTGCATTTCCTTATAAACAGAAAGTCCTATGCAGCGTTGTCCGTTGATGCGGACGATATTTTCGGGTCTTACGTTTTCGAAATGAACGTCGGCTACTTCGCTCAAATATAGCGGTGCTTTATTGCCGGCGGCAGCATTGGCGGCTGCGACGCCCGATTGACCTGTTGTTGCTGCCGTTGATTTATATGCTATTATAAGATTTTCAAAATCTTTTTCGGATGCAAAGAGAGTAGAGCTTTTAACAAGATACTGCAATCCGAGTTCGCTTACTTGTCCGCCGGAGATGCTTTGATTGTTTTGTTCTATTTTATTGGCGATATCGTCCATCGTCAAGCCGAAAGCGTTGAGTTTGTAGGGGTCGGTGCGTATCGTTAGGGCTGTTTGTTCGGCGCCTGATAGCGACACTTCGGCAACGCCTTCGATGCGGACGAGGTCGTTGCGGATATAACTTTCAGCCATTTTGCGCAGTTCGGCCATGTCGGTAATAGTACGGTGAGACATGGCTATAAGCACTACCGGCTCGGTGTTAGGGTCGTGTTGGGTGATGGTAAGCGTTTCGATGTTGCTGTTGGAAGAGAAAGAACTCATCGCTTTTTGCAGGTCGAGGAAAGCCTCATCCATGTTTTTGTTTTGGACATATTCGACCGTCAGGCGCGCCGAGCCTGCTTTGATGATGCTCGACACTTGTGTAACGTCGCTTTGCCTTATCGACATTGATTCCATGTTTTGGATAAACATTTTCTCGATTTCTTCGGGCGGTCGTTCGCCGCATTCTATTTCGACGTACAGGCGCGGAGAGTTAATATTCGGCAGCAGATCTACGCTGAGGCGGTCGTAAGATATTTTTCCCAGCAGCGAAATTGCAAGCAACAGCATACAAATCGTTACGGGATTATTGACTGCAAAACTGATGATTTTTTTCATAACAGATTATTAATTAAGCACTTTTACGCGGCTGTTATCACGAAGCGTTTCATAACCGCGAGTAACAAGATATTCGTTTTCCGACAGCCCTTCTATTACTTGAATATTGTCTTCGTCTTCGAGACCTGTAACGATATTGCGGCTGTATGCCGTGTTGCGCTCTACGATGAAGACATATTTGCGGTTACGGCTTGACATAACGACTTCTTTTGGTATGATGATCGTTTCTTCGGCTCTGTCAACAACGATGTCTGCTTTGACGAACATGCCGGGTCGGAGTTTGAGTTCGGGGTTGTCAATAGTTATTTTGCCTTTGAAAGTCCTCGTTTCGGTACTGATAGCGGGTGAAATTTCGCTGATAATGCCTTTGAGAGTGTCTTGCGGAAGGGTATAGTGTGTGATGTAAACGGGTTGATTTTCTTTTATATAATTGATGGAGCTTTCGGGAAGGTTTACTTCCATAAACATCTTCGAGTATGCCATTATTCCTACCATGACTTGACCTTGATTTACTTTGGCATTGACGGTATGATGCGGCAAATTGACGATTACACCGTCGAAAGGAGCGCGTATATTCATCTTTTCGAGGTTCAGTTCGGCTGTAGCGACGCTGTTGCGGGCGTTCATCACACTTACTTCGGTATTACGCATTTCGCTTAACGTAACGCCGCCTTTTTCGTAGAGTTGTTTTTGCTTTGTTTGTTCGGCTTCGCTTATTTCAAGGTTGAGTTTTTTCGATGCTATGGCGATGCCGGTAACATATTCTTCGTCGTCGAGGCGGATGATAATTTGCCCTTTGGTTACTTGGTCTCCAAGTTTAAACGGTTTTCCGGTGCGTGGGTTGTTCATCAGTTGGTACAGACCGCTCATTTCGTTTGAGATGTCTGTTCCGTAGGTGGCTTGTGCCGAGCCGGTAGTGTTGATTAGTTTGCTGATGGCGCTCGGTTTGAGTTCTACCACAGAAACGGGTGTTTCTATTTCGCTTTGGTTGGTAGTAGGCTGTGTGCCGCAGGCTGTAAAAGCGGCGGCGCAAACGATGATGAGATAATTTTTAAGAATTTTCATATCTTTATTAATTAATTGTTATTGAGGTTGATAGCCGGTACGACGGGAATATCTTTTTCGTAATCGTAAAGTGCGAGAATTTTGAGTCTCAATACTTGCTGTTTATATCTTATAAGCGTTGAAGTATAACTTGATTTGGCGTTGTAGAGTTGTGTCTGATACTGTGATATTTGCAGACCTGTAAGTTCTCCTTCGCGATAGCGGATGAGGTTGAGGTCGTATGTCAGTTGGGCATTGTCGATGTTTTTAAGGTCTATGGCTATCTGGTTGCGCAGGTTTTCGATGTTGCGCCACGTTTGACGTATTTCTAATTCGATGCTTATTTTTTGGTCTTCGTGTTGTAGTTTGGTGATGGTTTGTGTGGCTTTTTGGGCGTTGATGCGTGCTTTTCTTTCGCCCCAGTCGAAGATTGGGATGGAAAAGGATATCTGAACGCGGGGGTTTTGGGTCGGGGTGTCATATATATTGCCGAGTGCTTCGTTGTCGCCTGTGATACCTACCGACAGTGCCATAGTGCCTTTAAACTTGTTTTCGTCTTTGACCGTTATCATGGTCATTTCGCCGAGTTCTTCTTCTATCTCTCTTTGCCGAAGTTCCATACGTCGTTCGAGACCGTTTTGAACGGCGTGAAGGAGGTCAATAGTTACTTCCGAGGGTTGAATATCGGCTTTAACATTGATGTCTTCGTCGAGCGGCATTCCGAGAGTTTGTTTGAGTGCGTCTTTGGCGTTTTCAAGTTCAACCATTTGACTTTCTACTGCCGACCTGTCTTTGGCAAGCGTCAGTTCCGACTGATACAGTTCTTCTTTGCGGAACATGTCGGCTTCGACTTTGTCTTTGACGATGGCATAGTTTTGTTCAGAGTTTTTGAGGGCTTCCTGACTTGTATTCAGTTCGTTTTGAGCGGAATAAACGGCATAAAACTGGGTTGTAATGCTTTGTTCGAGGTTGAGGCGTTGCAGGGCATAGCGGATGCCGGCGTTTTCGTTGTCAAACTCTAACTGTTTGAGCCTCATCTTGCGTGTGTTATAAGTGAAAAGTGGCTGTGAGAGGCGCAGGTTGAGGTCGTTAACAAATCGTTTGCTGCTGTTGTTGCCGGCAGCTGTTTCGGAATAACTGTTGCGCCAACTGAAATTGTTGGTCAGCGACAGTACGCCGTCGGTCAGCAATATCGGTTGTTGTACCTGAAAAGAGCCTCCGCTATTAAATGATTCGTTAGTGTACCACTCTCCGACGCGTGTGTCGTACATGCGGTTTTTGCTGTAATCAATGGGGTTGACCGTGAGCGAGAATTGCGACTTTAAGCCTGCTTTGGAGGCGATGAGCAGTTGTTGTGTCCTTTCGAGGCTCAACTTTGTTTGCTTCAATGCGGGGTTGTTTTCTTCGGCAATGTCAAGCGCGTCGTCGATAGTCAGTGTTTTGACGAGAGTGGCTTGGTTTGTCGTTTGCGTTGTAACGGTTGCTGTTTTCGTTACCTGTGTTATCGTTTGACCCGTCGCATTGACCGCCGCGAAGCAAAATAAGATGCTTAAAAGTTGATATTTCAATAATTTTGTCATAAATAATTTTGTTATAGCCGTTATTTTAACTATCCTTTGACTTTATTTGTCTTATAAGGTTTAATGAAAGATTGAAAAAATAAA
>JAITHS010000175.1 GCA_031279875.1 Tannerella sp. | reverse complement strand
CCAATACGCTTATTATCAACGTATTGGCGTTTTTGTTTTGATGTTTGCATTATGTTTACATTATGTTTACATTATGTTTACATTATGTTTACATTTACTGTTCAAGTGCAAACGATTTTTTTCCGATAAGATTGCCTCCGACAAAGATGTCTGCTCTGTAAGTTCCTGCCGAGAGGTATTCTTCTATCTTCCAGTATAATACAACGTTTTGTTCTTCGCCGTCATATTCGATTGTGCGCTTCATCGACCATGCCAACTGTTTGTTTTCAAACTCAAAAGTCCCTGACGACGGCTTCGTGAGGATATCATCGTCGGGCTTGTTCAGGCGTACATAAACAGTCTGCTCGCCCGTCGGAGCCGTAATATTCTTCGAGATAATGAACGTCAGCATGATTTGGTCGGCTTTTTTAATATTTTTTGTAGTTTTGCCTTTTGATGTTATCAACGACGCCTGAATATTAACCGCATCAAAGCGTGCCGCCATCTGAACCCGCTCCGTCAGTTGGTCTTTCTCTTTCGACAGTTGCGCTGCCCGCGACGAAGCCTGCTGATATTGTTGCGTTACTTTCACATTTTTATCTTTAAGCCTCTCATTTTCAGCGTTTAGAGAGTCAATCTGTGCTACATAGGTACGCAGAACCTTACGCAATGTTTCAAGTTCTTTCTTCAACTCGTTGATACGTCTTACGTTAGTTGACTTTACCGTACGCAATTCTTCTTGAAGGCGCTGAACTTTAGCCTGTTCGGTAGTAAGCAAGGCAAGTAGAGAATCATTGCCGACACTAAAATTAAAGCCCTCGTATTGCAGCGACACATCTTCAAAACCTTCCATCAGTTGTTCCTTTTCGAGAGCGAAAATCTCCGTCATTTCATCCATTTGCTGATGCTGATACCATATATAATAACCGGCGCCTGCGATAGCCAGCAGGAGGACGACAATGCCCATAATGAGCCATGTTTTACGGTTTATATCTTTTTCTTCATCTTCCATGTGTCAAAATATTTATGTAATTTTACTTCCTGCTGCGACTGTTTTTTGCGGCATAATGATAGCGAGAGAGCCGTCGGAATTTTCGACCGAAAGTATCATGCCTTCGGAAATAACGCTTTTAAGTTTACGTGGCGCAAGGTTGGCGATAAAGCATACTTGCTTGCCGACGAGGTCTTCGGGCTGATAATGTGCTGCGATGCCGGAAACGATTGTTCTGCCGCCCATGCCGTCGTCGAGGCGAAATTGCAGCAGTTTGTCGGATTTCGGTACTTTGAAGCATTCGAGAACGGTACCGACACGGATGTCGAGTTTTTGGAAATCATCGAAAGCTATTTCGGGTGATAATATAGGTGTGTTGTTAGCGTCTTTTGTTTCATTTGCTTTTTTAGTATCCAAGAGTTTTTGTATCTGACCGTCAATCACTTCGTCTTCGATTTTTTCAAACATCAGAGATGCTTTTCCGAGTTGATGTCCTGCGGGAATCAAATCAAAATTTCCCAGCGAAGACCATTTTAACGGCGTGATATTTAACATTTCAACAAGATTATCGCTGCTGAAAGGCAGGAACGGAGCGAAGGCAATAGACAGGTTTGCAGTGATGTGAAGCGATAAGTTGAGGATTGTTCCGACGCGGTTGAGGTCGGTTTTTGCCGTTTTCCAAGGCTCCGTATCGGCGAGATATTTATTTCCGATGCGTGCAAGGTTCATTGCTTCGCGCTGTGCGTCACGGAAGTGGAAAGTATCCAATAGATGTTCCAATTCGGCACGAATGCGCTGAAACTCGTCGAGCGTTGCGCGGTCGTAGTCGGTCATTTCGCCGCATAGAGGCACACAGCCGTCGAAATATTTGCCGGTCAGCACCATGACGCGGTTTACAAAATTGCCGAATATAGCCACGAGTTCGTTGTTATTGCGAGCCTGAAAGTCTTTCCATGTGAAGTCATTGTCTTTCGTTTCGGGGGCGTTGGCAGTAAGCACATAACGTAATACGTCTTGTTTGCCGGGTATGTCTGCCAGATATTCGTGAAGCCAAACCGCCCAGTTGCGGGATGTTGAAATTTTGTCGTTTTCAAGGTTCAGAAACTCGTTTGCCGGCACATTGTCGGGCAGAATAAACGATCCTTCGGCACGCAGCATCGCGGGAAAAACGATGCAGTGAAAAACGATGTTGTCTTTGCCGATAAAATGAACTATTCTGGTTGATGGGTCTTTCCACCATGTTTCCCAATCATCGGGTCGCAGTTCTTTTGTGTTTGAAATATAGCCGATAGGTGCGTCAAACCACACGTATAGCACCTTGCCTTCGGCGCCTTCTACCGGTACGGGGATACCCCAGTCGAGGTCGCGGCTCACGGCACGCGGCTGCAAACCCATATCAAGCCAGCTCTTACATTGTCCGTAAACGTTGGGGCGCCATTCTTTATGTTGGTCGAGAATCCACTGTCGAAGCCATTCTTCATATTGGTCTAACGGCAGATACCAGTGTTTTGTTTCGCGCATCACGGGTGCGCTACCGCTGATAGCCGAGCGGGGATTGATTAATTCGGTCGGGCTTAACGATGTGCCGCAGGCTTCACACTGGTCTCCGTAAGCATTTTCGTTGCCGCAGTGAGGGCAGGTGCCTGTAATATAGCGGTCGGCGAGAAACTGATGAGCGTCTTCGTCGTAATATTGTTCGGTAGTTTTTTCCACGAAAGCGCCTTTGTCATATAGCGTTTTGAAGAAATCCGACGCCACTTGACGATGCGTTGCAGACGTCGTTCGGGAATAGATGTCGAAAGATATTCCGAAATCGTCGAACGATTTTTTGATGATTTCATGAAAGCGGTCAACGATATCTTGCGGCGTAACGCCCTCTTTTTTAGCACGTAAGGTGATAGGTACTCCGTGTTCGTCGGAGCCGCCGATAAAAAGTACCTCTTCGCCTTTGAGCCGCAGATAGCGTGCATAGATGTCGGCAGGCACATATACACCGGCAAGATGCCCAAGATGAACAGGCCCGTTAGCGTATGGTAGCGCCGATGTTATAAGTGTTCTTTTAAACTGTTGTTCCATTTTTTTGCTATTTGAGCCTGCAAAAGTAGCGAAAATTTTTGATAATCTCAAGAATTTATACTATCTTTGCGGTGCTTTTTAATTAATAGAAGTTTCCATAATAATGTTTTACAACGAAGAAGATATAGACGAACATATTTATAATGAGCCTTTTAAGACTGTTTCAAAAGTAGCCGACAGTCTTGGCGTCGAAACGTATGTGATAGGAGGCTATGTAAGAGATATTTTTTTGCGCAGAAAATCAAAAGATATTGATATTGTTACTGTTGGAAACGGTATAGCGCTTGCGGAAGCAGTAGCAAAGGCTTTCGGACGTAAATCCAAACTTAATGTGTTTCAAAACTACGGTACGGCACAGGTCAAATTTCAAAATTGGGAACTCGAATTTGTAGGCGCTCGTAAAGAATCTTATGACCGCAAGAGCCGTAAACCTGTTGTCGAAAATGGTACTCTCGAAGAAGACCAGCGCCGCAGAGACTTTACTATCA
>JAITHS010000166.1 GCA_031279875.1 Tannerella sp. | reverse complement strand
AAGCGAAATCGACTGCGTAACAACTCCCGGCGGCATTACAATCAAAGGCTTGAACGCAATGGAAGAAAACGGCTTTACGAATGCCGTCATCAAAGGATTGAAAGCTTCAAATGTATAACATTTTAAAAATTAGTATATGAAAAGAACAATTTTAAGGAAACGAATACGTTTTATTATTTAAACACAAACATGGCAATTCTTACAACTAAAATAATATGAAAATGACAAACAAAGAAACAAATGTTAGCAGGCGCGATTTCTTTAAAGGTTCGGCGCTTGGAGTACTCGGAACCGTTGCTGTTCCGACAATTCTGACCGGATGCTCGTCATCAGGTTCGTCAGACAAAGAAGTTAAACTAAAAGATGTGGTAGTGCCGGAGATACTGCCCAAAGCACCTGACGGCAAGGCTCTTACTGCCGGTCTGGTAGGATGTGGCGATCGCGGTGCAGGAGCGGCGGTTGACTTTATCAGCGCCGGTACCGGACTTACTGTTACTGCTCTGGGAGATGTCTTCCCTGACAAAATGGAAGTATGCCGCAAAAGTCTTAAAAACAAAGGAATAGATGTTCCCGATGACCGTTGTTTTATTGGATTTGATGCTTATAAAAAGGTTATTGATTCGGGCGTTGACGTAGTATTACTTTGCGCACCACCGGTTTTCAGAGCCGAACATTTTGACTATGCTATCTCGAAAAACAAACACTGCTTCATCGAGAAACCCTGCGGCACAGACCCCGTAAGCGCTAAGAAAGTACTCGCTACCGGCAAAGTCGCCGCCTCAAAAGGTTTGTCAATCATCAGCGGCACGATACGCCGTTCGCAGAAAGACTGCATCGAAACGTACCGCCGCGTAGCCGGAGGCGCTATCGGAGAGATCATCTCGGCGCACGTAACACGTCTCGGCGGCGCGCTGTGGCATATAAAACGCAAACCCGAATGGTCTGACATGGAATATATGCTGCGTAACTGGGTCAATTTCAACTGGACGTCGGGAGATCTTATCGTAGAGCAGTTTATCCACGAAATAGACCAGATGACATGGTTTATGGGCGACAAACATCCTATCCGTGCGGAGGCAACAGGCGGTCGCCAGCGTCGTTATAACGGCGATATGTACGACTTTTTCAGCGTTGAATACGTTTATGATAACGGACGCCGCGCTCACTGTACTTCGCGACAAATCGGCGGATGTGACAACAGTCACGGCATATTCGTTTATGGCACAAAAGGTTATACCAACTGTAACAATACTATTTTCAACCTCGACGGTTCGGTTGCATGGAAATATCCGTATCCGAAAAAAGATGACGCCGACCAAACGTGGGCAGTGCCTAATCCTTATGTTCAGGAACATATCCGCCTTGTTACCGCCATACGCACCGACAAACCGGTTAATGACGTTGACGTTCACGTTCAATCGACACTTATCGCCATGATGGGACGCGAATCGGCATACACCGGAAAGTTTGTTACGTGGGAGCAAATCAACGCTTCAACAATGAAACTCGGACCGTCGGAATATGCTTTCGGACCCGTTCCCGGTATCCCCGAAACGCCTCCCGTCGCCGGTATCTCTCCCGTTACCGAATAATACGAACGTTTAACCCTTAAATACTTTTGATATGCAACGAAGAAATTTTTTAAAAAACTCATTGATAGCAGCCGGAGTGCTGACTGTCTCGAAAACAGATGCTTTTACGTCTTCATCGACAAAAAATGCCGATGATTCCGTTAATAATGCTTTGTCGGAGCCACCGGTTTTGCGACGCTCCATAATGTGGGGTACGTGTGGCGTTGAAGGCAGCGTACTTGACAAATGTCGTGCTATCAAAGCCGCCGGTTTCGACGGCATAGAACCTAACAGCCACATGTCGCGCAACGAAGTTATCGATGCCGTCAAAGCCACCGGATTGACTATATCAAGCGTGTGTAACTCTAAACACTGGAACGTACCGCTCTCATCACCCGACGCCACAGTACGTCAGGAAGGCATTGCCGCCATGCTCGTAGCTATGGAAGACGCAAAGGCTTACGGTACCGACGCCGTATTGCTCGTTCCGGGAATAGTAAACGACAGCGTAGGATACGACGACTGCTGGAACCGCTCTACCGAATGCATCCGCAAACTCATTCCGGCAGCAGAAAAACTGAAAGTGCAAATATGTATCGAAAACGTATGGAACAACTTCCTGCTTAGCCCGTTAGAAGCGGCACGTTTCGTTGACCAGTTTGAAAGTCAATACGTAAAGTTCTACTTCGACTGCGGTAACATTCTCAACTACGGATGGCCCGACCAGTGGCTCAAAATACTCGGCAACCGCGTAGGACGTATCCATATTAAGGAGTTCAGCAAGTCAATCGCCGACAAACAAGGTCGTGGAGCAGGTTTCGGCGTCAAACTGACCGAAGGCGAAGTGCCGTGGGCAAAAGTGATGCAACAAATCATGTCGGTCTATACCGGCGGCTGGCTGACAACCGAGCAAGGTAGTTCCAAAACCCCGGAAGAGCTGAAAGATCTACTCTCTCGCCTTGATAAAATCATTGCAATGAAATAACGAGAGCACTTCAACCACTTGCAGGGTTCTAAAACCACTGCAAGGGTTTACAATGCTGCTTTAATGTCGTTATCAAGAGTTTCGACCGATTCGATGCGTTTTACTAACTCGCCTTTGCTGTTGATGAGGAACAGCGCGGGCAGTTGGCGCACGTTATAGACGGCAGCCGAAGTAGAATATATAGACTGTGGGTCGCGAACGCTGATCCAGGGGATATTGTAGGCAATATTTTTCCAGTAATGCGCGTCGTTATCAAGCGAGACCTGATAGATTTCAAAGCCTTTGTCCTTATATTTGAGGTACAAATCGCCCAGAGTGATATTAAACATCCCAGACCATTCCGTCTGATAAGCGGTAAAATTGACTAATACAGCTTTGCCGTGTGCTATTTCGCTGAGTTTGACTTTCTTATCGTAAATATCAGGTAGTTCGATATCAATAAAATTGATTTCCTGCGCTTTACCTTGCAGGTCGAGTTGTTTCTGGCGTTCACCGCGTCTCACTTTGAGAGACTGTAAAGCAAGCGTTTCTAACTGTTTGGAACGCGGGTTGTCGGGCATGAAAGTTTTATACGATGTCGCTACCGCACCATAAGCTTTAGAATCGGCTTTGTCGTACAAATCGTATGTCCAAAGCCCGTCAATCTTTTGAAAGAGAGCGAAATATGCTGAGGTGCTCATAGGTGAGCCGAACACATATTTTTTCACCGTATCCTTATATGTATTGACGGCTTTGAGAACGTTCACCTGATAAACACTGTCGGGGATAAGGTTCATGCCGTAACTGTCGCGCAATTTACGTATTTCCTCATTAGCATCTAATTGTGCCAGCGTTATATCCTTGAACGCCTTACTGTTATCGGAGCCTTCGACTGTATAAGAGGTATGAAAATTCAGTACATCGGCAGTAAAAATCAATGTCTCGGTAGAATCTATCGGAAAGTGAATAAGTTGATTATTAAGCCGTAAGCGGTAGAAATCGGGAAAAGCAGGACGTTTGTGTTCAAACCGAAACTTTCCGCCGGATTGAAGTTTGAGAGAGTCCAATACCATGATGCCTGTAACTCCTGAATTTTCGAGATAAAGCGTCTGACCGGTAGAACCCGCCACTACTCCTTTGATGGTAAAAGTGTTATCTTTGACGCATCCGCATAATGCGCTTATTATCAATACTGTTACGAATGATTGTGTTAGTTTTTTATTCATTTGGCAAGATTATTATAAAACTCAATACATTGTTTAATATCAGGCACGGAATTTTCCCAGTTGTTTTCGTATTCGATAGACAGTATTCCGTTGAAACCTTGACGTTTAAGTTCTTTTATCATCGCCGGAACGTCAAGAATACCCTTTCCCCAGATAACGTCGTGCTGCTCGGTTTCGCCATCGGTTTTGGGAGCGATGTCTTTGAAATGCGCCGAGATAATACGTTTGTCAAGTTTTTTGAGGCATTCCAACTGGTTTAGCCCTTCGCGACGCCAGTGCCCGACATCGGCGCAGGAGCCGATGAGAGCGCTGCGTGTCGCTATCTGCGCCAGCAAAGAATCGGGCGTCCAGTATGTCGAAGGCTTCGGATGATTGTGAACAGCCACTTTGATGTTGTATTTTTTTGCCAGACTTTCAATCAAATCCCAATCTTTGACGTTCGGTTCGCAGGTTATAAACTCCATTTCCATGTCTTTGGCAAAGGCAAAAAGTTTCTCCCAATCGTCGGAATTATTCGTTGTAAAAACCCCTGTGCCGATGATTTTGATGCCTTTTGAAGCGGCAAGGGCTTTGAGGTCGCGGCGAGCATCGGCGTCGAGGTCGAAACCGAACGTCTTATCACCCCATTTGCCGCCGAGTTTATGTCCGGGATATATCTCTATATATTTGATACCTAATTCGTTAGTCTTATCAAGGGCTTCGACTGCGCTGAACTTGTGGAAAGTGTAAGACTGCATTCCGAGACGCATTCCTTCTTCCGAAGATTCGCTTTTGAAAGAAGATGCGCTTTTGAAAGAAGCGGTCAAAAAGATTGCAATCGTTATTGTAAGACAGGTGTAAAATGCTGATTTTTTCATTGTTATATATGTTAATTATTGATTTCCGGAGTGTATATTTACGTTTTTAAAACCGCAAAAATACGAATATTTTTTTAAAATCACGAATATTTTAACTTTTTTCCAAAAAAAGTTCTTATCTTTGTGGCTTGTAAGGAGATAATTTCTACTGAATGAAAGAGTTTATTATAACAGAAAATAAGAGCGAAAAGGCAGTGCTGGTGGGGTTGATAACGCCCGAACAGAACGAACGGCAGGTCAATGAGTATCTCGACGAACTGCGTTTTCTTGCCGAAACTGCGGGTACTGTGGCGGTTAAGAAATTTACTCAGCGACTCGACCACCCTAATCAGGTTACGTTTGTGGGCAAAGGCAAATTGGACGAAATCAAGGAATATGTCGCCGAACACGAAATCGGACTTGTGATTTTTGATGACGAACTGACGGCGAAACAGATACGCAATCTCGAAAAAGAACTGACAGTCAGGATATTAGACCGTACAAGTTTGATACTCGACATCTTTGCTTCGCGTGCGCAGACGGCTCATGCCAAGACGCAGGTCGAACTGGCTCAGTATCAGTACATGTTGCCGCGATTAACGCGCCTCTGGACGCATCTCGAACGGCAGCGGGGTGGGGGAGTAACGATGCGCGGACCGGGAGAAACGCAGTTGGAAACAGACCGCCGTATCATCCTCGACAAGATTTCAAAACTGAAAAAAGAACTTGAAGAAATTGACCGTCAGATGTCAACGCAACGCAAAAATCGCGGTAAAATGGTGCGTGTGGCGCTTGTCGGATATACTAACGTGGGCAAATCAACGCTGATGAATACCCTTAGCAAAACGGACGTCTTTGCCGAAAACAAACTCTTCGCCACTCTCGACACTACCGTCCGCAAGGTGATTATCGGCAACCTGCCGTTCCTCCTCTGCGATACGGTCGGTTTTATCCGCAAACTGCCGACAGAGTTGATAGAATCGTTTAAATCAACCCTCGACGAAGTGCGCGATGCCGATTTGCTTATTCATGTAGTTGACGTTTCGCATCCGAGTTTTGAAGACCAGATAGAAGTCGCAAAACGCACATTATCAGAGATTGACAAGGTGAATAAACCTGTTATCATGGTATTTAACAAGGTTGACAGGTTTACTTTTACACCAAAAGACGACGACGATCTTACGCCCGTAACGCGCGAGAATATTTCTCTCGACGAATTGAAACAAACCTGGATGGCTCGCCTGCCTGACAGTTGTATTTTTATTTCCGCCAAACACCACTCCAACATCGAAGAACTGAAAGCCAAAATGTATCGCAAAATAAAAGATATACACGTTACACGCTTTCCTTACAACGATTTTCTGTTTCAGGAGTATGAAGAAGACGAATTTGTATAAAATTATATAATATGAATGATTTTCAAAACGACAAAAAAACTAATGATGAAGAAATATCGTTGAATATCAGCGATATACTAAAACTGCTTGCAAACAATCGATGGTGGTTTGTTCTATCTTCCGTGTTATGTATCGCAATAGCAGTGCTTTACATCATGTGGGCGCCGAAAGTGTATGAGCGTACGGCGACGGTACTGATCAAAGACGATAACTCAAAAGCATCGGAAACGGCTCTCTTTCAAGACCTTTCAATATTTGAGGGCAAGAGCAATGTCAACAACGAGATGATAGTTCTCAAAAGCCGCAGTATGATGGAAGAGGCGGTACGAAGGCTCAAACTTGATGTCAGTTATACAGAGCGTAAACAGTTGCGTACCATTGAGTTATATTCTACTTCGCCGGTAGCTTTTGCTTTTGAAGAAGTTGAAGAAGCGCAAACCTTATCGTTTAAAGCCAAACTTCTTCCCGACAGCATGTTATTGCTTTATGACTTGATAATCAACGAAGAAAAGAATACCAAAGCAATAACGGTAAAACTCGGCGACACGGTAGGTATCAGTGCGGGCAAAATGGTCGCTGTTGCGTCGCTGTGGTCTGA
>JAITHS010000133.1 GCA_031279875.1 Tannerella sp. | reverse complement strand
GAAAGATTGTGTTGTTGCATCAATCCGGTACGCGAGATTTCTTTCAGCCAGTCGGTGCCTTGTATCCTGTAAATCTGATCGTTAGTGTATTTGGGGTTGAAAGGAGGTGCTGTTGCGCTCGATGTGAGATAATCCGCATAAATATCCAGAGCATAAACTTTTAAGTATTCTTCATAGAGTTGCCTGTTACGCATTTCCATAAAACTTCGGGTATCAAGCAGTTGATAGTTGTTGCGTATCTGTTGTACCGATACGTTTCCCGAATAGCTGACTTGCGCTTTCTGTTCTTTTCCTTTTTTGGTTGTAATCAGAATAACGCCGTGTCCTGCCCGTGAACCGTAGATAGCCGTCGATGCCGCATCTTTCAACACTGTAATTGATTCTACATCTTCGGGATTGAGGAAGTCGAGCATATTATCGACGGAACCTTGCTTTTGTTTGATGCTGAAATCAAGGCTGCCCGCAGCATTAATCGGAAAGCCATCGACAACAATCAGCGGATCGTTGCCAGCATTCAGAGAGCCTTCTCCCCTTATCTTCAAGTTGACGCCGCCTCCGGGCTGTGCCGACTGCTGGAAAGCGCGAAGACCGGCTGCTTTTCCGGCTAATGCCTGAGTAATAGTAGGTTTTGTTCCCGATTCGATGTTAGCCATGCTTATTTCGGAAACAGAGCCCGTCAGTGTTTTTTTGGATTGTGTGCCGTAGCCCACCACGACTACTTCGTCTAAAAGTTTCAGATCTTCCTGCATTAAAATCTGCAAATTAGTGTTTTCGCCTAATTTTATTTCCTGTGTCGTGTAACCGATATAGGTTACTAATAACGTAGAACCGACAGGCGCTTCGAGGGTAAATTTGCCGTCTGCGGTTGTTACCGTTCCCGTTTGGCTTCCCTTGACGGCAATGCTGGCACCGACGACAGGCTCTCCCGTTTCGTCGGTAATTATTCCGGCATATTTTTTAGTGTCTTGGGATTCGGAAACATCTGTTTTACGGGTAATTACGACATCGTTTCCGGAAATTTGAAACTGCAAGCCTAACGGTTTAAGCGTTTTCTGCAGCAGCGATTCGACCGTCTCGCCCGAAGTTGAATAAGTAACCCGTTTTTCGTCGTCAACCGACATATCGCGATAAGTGAACCGGTATTCGGACTGTTCTTCTATTTTGTCGAAAAACTTCCGGATAGTTACATCTTTCACGTTAAGGGTTATTTTGTCATTTTGCGCCGAAGCGCCGGAATGAATACCGAAAAAGAGCGTTGCGAGGAGTAGCAGGCGCATCACTCGTTTTTTTAGCGTTTTGTAATGATGATTGTTCATACGGTGATGTTTAAAATTTTAAATTATTACTATTTATGCCGGACAACACAAATATGTCGTCCTCTTGTTTGTATTTCAACGAATAATGTTTGGTCAGGATTTTCATTACGTCTCCGATGTTGTTGTCTTTGCTGATGCGTCCGGTGAAACGGTCGTTCAACAGTTCGGGATTGCCTTCATACCTGAAATGAACGCCGTATTTGCGTTCTAATTTTGCCAGCACATTGCTTAATGTTTCCGATTTGAAAACTATTTCGCCGTTGAGCCAGGCTGTTTCATATTGGGTGTTTGTTTCCTGTACTTTGAGGTTGCCGGTCGAAATGTCGCAAATTACTTTTTCGTTAGGCTTTACAAACACATAGCGTTCGGGATTCTTTTTCGAGGATGCTTTAACGCTGCCCGATAGCAGTGTCATTTCGACCAAATCACCGTTTTCGAAAGCGTAAATGTTAAAACTTGTTCCTACTACTTCGATATTAAGATGTTTTGTGCTGACGATAAACGGTCGGTTTTTGTCTTGTTTTACATCGAAAAATGCTTCTCCCGAAAAATTGACTAAACGGTTGCTTTCTCCGAAATTGTTTGTGTAACAGAGCGTAGAGCCTGCGTTTAACCGTACCGACGTGCCATCGGGCAGAATAAATCCTGCTTCCTGTCCGTTGCCGACATTTAATATAATGTCGCTGTTATCGTAAACGCTCATGCGCTGATTGGCACGGTAGAGGTAGAAGACCGAAAGCGACAGCAATCCGAATATAAGTACGGCGGCTACTCTTGCAAAAGTATAAATGAGATGTTTGAACTTGTCGGAATCGGCGGTTTTCTTCCTTATGTGTCCGATTATCCGTTGTCCCTGTTTTTCCGTTAATGGGGCGGAAGCGTATTCGTCGTTCATCCAGATGGTTTGTAAGGATTCGTCGAGTACATCATTTCCGGAAGCGTTGACGATTGTTTGCAGTTCGTCTAATTCTTCCGGCTTAATACGCCTTCCCATGTATTGGGACAGTAGATATTGAAGTCTTTCTTTTTGATTTGTCATATTACTATTACACCCGAAATGCCTTTTTATAACATGCCTTTTTTTATGTTATAAAACATGTTTTTTCATTTCTTTGCGCAAAATGCCTATTGCTGTCGAAAGTTGGTTGCGTACCGATTGTTCCGTAATATTGAATTTAATGGCTATGTCGCGTACCGTTTGTCCGAGTTCTTTGTTGAAGTAGAATATTTGACGCTGTCGGGAAGAGAGTTTTTGTTTGGCTTTATTGAGCGCTGCAATAAATTCTTTAAAATCAAGAGTAGTTTCGGTAGTGTTTTCCGATAGTTGGAGTTGGTTGGCATATTCGATGTAGTCTGCAAAAACAGGATGGTTCATCTGTCGGCGAAATTCGTTCAGCAGTTGGTTTCGTGCTATGGTATATAAATACGATTTAAAAGACTGGTCAAGATCAATCTTTTCCCGATTGATCCATAATTTGACAAAAGTTTCCTGCACAATTTCTTCGGCAGTATCTTTTGAGGCTGTCAGATTATAAATAAAAGCGTGCAGTTTAGGCAAATAGAAATTATACAAAACCGTATATGCTTCGTGAGAACCCTCTTTGAGGCGCCTGACATATTCGGTCTCGTTGATTTCCATATTGCATTGTTTCGACATTTATTTGTATATTTTACCTGCAAAATTAGATAAAAAATTACATAGAAGTTTATTCTTCCTTAAAAAAAGCACATAATTCAAAAAAAGTGCGTATATTTGCAAAAAATTTAATAATGACACACATGTTCTTAAAATCTTTTAAAAAGCTGATTTGCAGCGCTTTGTTTAGCAGTTTGAGTATGTTTGCAAGTGCACAAATGACGGTTGCAGACTATGCTTTTGACATTAATTATTTCCTTCCAGACGGAAAATATTCGTTTGATGAGGCGATACCTCAACCGAAAGATGTACTGGGCTTTGAAGTCGGTCGGCAACATGCCGACTGGAACAATGTGCTGATGTATATGCAGGCGCTTGATGCGGCATCTAAGCGAGTGAGTATCAAGCAGTTTGGTCGAACAAATCAGTTTCGTCCTTTTATTCAGGTCGCCATAACGTCGGAAAAAAATCAGGCGCGGCTCGACGAAATACGCCGTCAGCATATCCAACTTGCCGATACAAAGCAGTCGGGCAACCTCAAAACCGACGATATGCCGGTGATAGTCAATCTGATGTACTCCATTCACGGCAATGAGCCGTCGGGCGTCAATTCATCGCTCGTCGTAGCTTATTATTTGGCTGCGATGAAAGGAGAAAAAATAGAACAAATGCTTGATAACATGGTCATTGTGTTGACGCCGGGGCTTAATCCAGACGGCATTAACAAGTTTGCTTCATGGGTTAACACTTCGCGGAGTTTTCCGGACGTGTCGGATCCCAATTCGCGGGAGTTCGGCGAGCCTTGGCCGAGCGGCCGCACAAATCATTATTGGGCAGACTGCAACCGCGACTGGCTCATGGCGCAGCATCCGGAAGGCAGAAACGCGCTCGACATGTATTTCGAGTGGTTGCCGAATATTGTGTGCGACTTTCACGAGCAGGGAGGCGACAGAACGTATTATTTCAGTCCCGGACACCCTAAACGCACTCATCCGCTGACGCCGCGTAAAAATCAGGATTTGACATCGAAAATGACGTCCTACTGCGCCCGCTCGCTCGACCAAATCGGTACGCTCTACTACTCCAAAGAGCGCTACGACGACTATTATTTCGGCAAAGGAGCGGCGTATGGCGACATTCACGGCTCGGTGTGCATACTGTTTGAACAACTTGCGTCGCGCGGACATCTCAAAACGACACGCAACTACGGCGAGATGTCGTTTCCTTTCACTATCCGAAATCAAACTTTCTCGGCACTCGCAATTATCGACGGTGCGTATGAAAATCGCAAAGAACTGATTGATTATCAGCGTGATTATTACAAAACAGCCGAATCGGAAACGAAAAAAGACGCCGTGCAGGGATATATTTTCAACGCTCGCGGCTCAAAGGCTATCGCATATCATTTTCTTGAAAACCTTAAATATCACCGCATTGACGTTTATCATCTTGCTAATAATCAGACAATCAACGGAAAAACATTCAACAAAGAAGATTCTTACGTCATACCCATTAATCAAAAATATTCGTCGATGGTCAAAACGCTGATGGAAAACGTTACTCAATACGACGACAGCACGTTTTACGACATTTCGACATGGACTTTTCCTCATGCCTATAATTTGAAATACGAACCTGTCGCAGGCGTGCAGGGCTTACAGGGCTTACAGGGCGTGAAAATTGAAAATATCGACTTTCCGCGAGGCAGCGTTATCGGTGGGGTCAGCAAAGTCGGATACCTGTTTGACAATTCGCAGTATTACAGCGCCCGGATGCTTGCCGAATTGCTACGTAACAACTTGATAGTAAAGGTAACGAGCAAGCCTTTCACGTGTCCTGTCGAAGGCGGGAAAATCAATTTCGGACGCGGCACGATGCTCGTTATGACACAAAATCAGCCTGTCGGCAAAGATTCCTTATACTCTTTGGTAAGCCGTTTAGCGGTTGAATGCGGGGTTGATATTTACTCCGTCGGCAGCGCTTTGATGCAGGATTATGACCTTGGAACGCCTTATTTTACGCCTCTGACGCTTCCGCGCGTGGCTGTGATAACCGGTTCCGGTATGGGCATACCCGAATCGGGAGAGGTGTGGATGATGCTCGGCAAACGGTTTAACATACCGCCGGTAATGATAGATTACTCGTCGCTCGGCACTGCCAACCTCAGTAAATACAACGTTATAATAATGGCCGACGGGCAACCTACACGCTCGCTAACCGCCGCTACGACCGCTAAAATCAAGAGCTGGGTGTCGGCAGGAGGGCTTCTTGTCGCCACCGGTGCGGCCTACAAATGGACTAACAGCATGGGATTGACGAAAATTGAGACGACTTTGCGGGCGAGCGCAGTTACGAACGAAGCCACAAAAACCAAACCGTCAAACCGTCAGACATACAAAAGTTACGCATCTCGGTCGGAGGAATCTTCCGGCACTTCGGTCGAAGGCGTCATACTCAATTGCCGTTTAGACCCGACGCATCCGCTCGGCTGGGGCTACGACCAAACGGAAATACCGGTTTTCAGGGTCGGCTCAACAGCCTTTGCCAAGCCTTCAAGTTCTTACGCCGTGCCGCTGTCGTATCTCAACAATCCGTATCTGTCAGGCTGTATATCAGCGTCAAATATCGCAAAAATAGCCAGTTCGCCCGCAATAATCACACAGGCGGAAGGCAAAGGACATATCATATTTATCGCCGACGACCTTAATTTCAGGATGTATTGGTACGGCACAACTAAAATATTCATCAACGCAGTAATGTTCGGACAATTACTGTAA
>JAITHS010000107.1 GCA_031279875.1 Tannerella sp. | reverse complement strand
AAGGAAGTGTATTACACCGTACCTTCACGCGAAACTATTTATAATATTTGCCAGCGATTTAAAACGTCCGAAAAGGAACTGCTCAAACTAAATCCCGAACTATCGGGCGGGCTACGTAAAGGTATGATATTAAGAATCCCGCTTCGCATCAACGAAAGCGATATTCCCAAGCCTGAAGAACAAGCGCCCGGCGAAGTCAATGCCATGCTCGACAGCCATTCGTCAAAACCACTCAACGCATCCAAAATCGCTCTGCTGCTGCCTTTTAACGCCGATAATGCCGAACGTTCCGACCTTTCAAACAGGATGGTGGAATATTATGAAGGAATGCTGCTGGCAGCCGACAGTTTTCGCAATCAGGGCTATGCTACCGAACTGTTTCTTTACGATATAGGCGAAAAAACCGACAAACTGCAACAACTGCTGCGCGACAAAAACGACGTTTTCAAGTCGGTAAATCTCATCATCGGCGGCTGGTCGAATGAGCAGGTCAAAATACTGTCCGATTATGCCGGTCGCAATCATATTAAATATGTAATACCGATTACATCCAAAAACGATGATGTACTCAATAATGCGTATATTTATCAGGTCAATACCCCGCAACAGTACCTCTACGACAATGCTTCCTTTGCCGCAGCAGCGCTTTTTGCCGACCATAACATCGTTTTTGTAGATACCCAAGACAAAGACGAACAGTCTGATTTTATAAAAGTCTTCAAACGCGAACTCAACGACCGCAAAATATCTTCTGCAACAATTGTACACAACAGTTCCGATTTTGAAAGCAAAATAATCGGTGCGCTGTCGAAAACCAAACCCAACGTTGTTATTCCGTTTTCGGCTTCCATCGAATCTCTGAACAAAATAAAAACCGTTCTGCGCTCTATTATTCAAACTAAACCCGAATATAAGGTTACTCTATTCGGATATCCCAAATGGCAAACTTACTACAAAGATTGCCTTGACGATTTCCACGAACTTAATACCTACATTTACAGCCTGTTTTATGCCGACAACATAGACCCGGCCGTCAAGCAATTTTATGACAACTACAAAAATTGGTACAGCAAAACCCCCATGCCGTCGTTCCCCAAATATGCCATGCTGGGCTTTGATACGGGAATGTTTTTCCTTGATGCGCTTCAAAAATACGGCGATAATTTTGAGAACCATATCTCAAAGATGAAGTATAAAAGCGTCCAGACGGGCTTCAACTTCGAGCGCGTCAACAATTGGGGCGGCTTTATCAATACGAATATCTACATGATTCATTTCAATAAAGACTTCACTATCACACGTTCCGATTTCAAATGAAACTTTCTATTGTTAGATTTTTGACTGTTTTTGCGTTTATCTCTTTCGAGAGCCGTTTTTTTGAAAGCAGTGCGCAGATTATCGTTACCGAACCTTACGAGTTTGCCGTCGGAGTATCGGGCGGGACGACGTTTTCGTCGGTCGTTTTCAATCCCAGAGTGCCGCAGGCGAGGCTGCAAGGGCTTACTTTCGGTCTTACGGGGCGCATGATGATGGGTGAGTATGTGGGGCTGAAACTCGAACTCAATTATGTGCAGGAAGGGTGGCTTGAAGATTACGAAGAATTTCCCGACCTGACTTACAGCCGCCGGTTTCACTACTTTCAACTGCCGTTTTATACGCGCGTGCAGTTCGGCGGCAAAAACGTCAAAGGCTTCCTCAACGCAGGCCCGCAAATAGGATATTTCTTAAAAGAATCATCTGAAAACCGCCTCAACGGTGAAACTCCCGGCAGAGTCAACAATCAGCACGATATGCCGGTCGAAAACCGCTTTCAATGGGGTTTGAGCGGTGGTGGCGGTATAGAGATACGCACCGGCATCGGCTTTTTCCTCCTCGAAGGACGCTATTTCTACTCTTTCGGCGATATCTATGGCACCAAACGCAGCGACTTCTTCTCAAAAGCATCCGGCGAAGTATTTACCGCCAAACTTACTTATTTGATGCCGATAAGAAAGTTGTAAACATATGGCTCCATTCAACCGCTTGCAGGGTTTAAAACCGCTGCAAGGGTTTGCAAGTGCGCGCTACGTGGTCGGCACAGGCGTTGAGGGCGTCGTACCATTTGACGCCGAACTTGCGAATGAGCGGCTCGCGAAGAAATTGATACAGACGTGTTTGCTGTTGACGACCGAGTATTTCGGCAGCTTTGCAGACTTTTTGGCAGTCATAGTTGACGGCTTTCCATGTCTTGTATTGCTTGACCCTGACGGGATAGAGGTGGCACGAAACGGGTTTGCGGAAAGTTATCCTGCCCTCATTATAAGCTTTCTCGATAGCGCATCCGCAGATGTTATTATTATAATATGTAAAGACACAATCTTTGTCGTCAACAGTCGAGGTTACGATGTCGCCTTCGCGGTCGATGTAGCCAACGCCTTGTGTGTTAATAACGCGCCGTGCTTGCGGCGAGAGGTCGTTCCACACAGCCGGAAGTATTTGGCGCAGGATATTGTACTCTTCTTCGGTTATAGGCGCACCTGCATCGCCCTCAATGCAGCAGGCGCCGCGACAATGCTTTATATCGCAGGCGAAATAGCGCTCAATCAAGTCGCGACTTATTATTGTGTCAAAAATCTCTATCATAAGAGTTGAGAAAATTAAAAATTACGAATTAAAAATTACGAATTGGGAGTTGGGAGTTTCGTAATTAACCGTTTACCCCTTACCCCTTACCACTAACCACTAACCACTAACCACTTACCACTTACCACTTACCACTTACCACTAACCACTAACCACTAACCATTATCCGTTCTCAACTCCTCGTCTCCTCGTCTCCTCGTCCACTTGTCTCCTCAACTCTCAACTATAATCGATTTTCCTGTCATTTCTTTCGGCTGTTGCAAGCCAAGGATTGTAAGGATAGAAGGCGCTACGTCGGCTAATATTCCGTCGGAAACCGTTACTTTCTCCTTGCCCCTCGTCCCCTTATCGGAAACATACACAAACGGCACAGGATTAAGCGAATGAGCGGTATTAGGCGAGCCGTCTTCGTTGAGAGCATGGTCGGCGTTACCGTGGTCGGCTATTATTATGACATCATAACCGTTGGCTTTGGCGGCTTCGACGGTGGCGTTGAGACACGCATCAATGGTTATGACCGCTTGTTCTATTGCCGAATAAACGCCGGTATGTCCTACCATATCGCCGTTAGCATAGTTGCAAACGATGAAATCATACTGCTGCGAGTTGATTGCTTCCACGAGTTTGTCTTTTACTTCGTAGGCGCTCATTTCGGGCTTCAAATCGTAGGTTGCAACTTTCGGCGACGGCACTAATATTCGGTCTTCACCCTCAAACGGTTCTTCGCGACCGCCGTTGAAGAAAAACGTTACATGCGCATATTTCTCCGTTTCGGCTATGTGAAGTTGTTTTAATCCGTTAGCCGCAAGATATTCGCCGAGCGTATTGTCAACATTATCTTTGTCGAACAGGATATGCAAACCCTCGAATGTTGCGTCGTAGGGTGTCATAGTAAAGTATTGAAGATCAGGTATTATAGCCATAGATACTTCCGGCATGTCCTTTTGTGTCAAGGCTACGGTTAATTCTTTTGCGCGGTCGTTGCGGAAGTTAAAAAATATCACCACATCGCCTTGCTCGATTATCGCTACCGGTTTGCCGTTGTCGGTATTAACTATCGGCTTGATAAACTCATCCGTAACATCTTCATCGTAAGACTCTTGCATCGCCGCCACCATATCCGTAGCCTGCTTGCCGACGCCATTAACCAATAAATCGTAAGCCGTTTTGACGCGCTCCCACCGTTTGTCGCGGTCCATAGCATAAAATCGGCCGATGATAGACGCAATCTTACCGCCTGTACTATCGAGGTGATTTTCAAGTTGTTCGATAAATCCTTTGCCGCTTTTTGGGTCAGTGTCACGCCCGTCCATAAAGCAGTGGACGTATGACTTCGTAATGCCGTAATTCTTTGATATTTCGGTCAGTTTGAAGAGATGGTCGAGCGAGCTGTGTACGCCGCCGTCGGAAACTAATCCGAGGAAATGAATCTGTTTGTTGTTTTTGGCGGCATACTCGTAAGCCCGCTTTATTTCGGGGTTATTGAGGATAGAGTTGTCGCGGCAAGCCTTGTTAATTTTCACAAGGTCTTGATACACAACTCTTCCGCCGCCGATATTGAGATGTCCTACTTCCGAATTGCCCATTTGCCCGTCGGGAAGCCCTACATTTTCGCCTGATGCCAGAAGTTGCGAGTTAGGATAATTCTCCAATAAATAATCCCAGTACGGAGTTGGGGTGCATGAAATAACGTCATCTTTCTGCTTGTCTCCGCATCCCCATCCGTCACAAATTATTAATAATGCTTTTTGTCTCATTGTTTTTATAAAAATTTTATTTACATTTGCATTTTGAAAGCCGCAAAAGTACGGATTTTTTTTTAGAAAAACAAACTTTAATATAATGGAGAAGATAGTAGAGATAGTCAGCGCCAATATCGAAAGCTGGCCGTTTATTATATTATGTATAGCGACGGGGATATATTTCTCGTTGCGGATGCGTTTTTTTCAGGTACGGTATATCCGCAGGATGTGTCGGTTGTTGTTTAGGAGTAAACCGTCGGATTCGGGCATATCGTCGTTTCAGGCTTTCATGCTTGCGCTGTCGGGCAGGGTCGGCACGGGCAACATCGTCGGGGTTGCTACTGCGATAGCGCTCGGCGGCCCCGGCGCTGTGTTCTGGATGTGGGTCATAGCGTTCTTCGGTGCAGGCACGGCTTACGTTGAAGCTGCTCTGGCGCAGGTTTACAAAGACAAAATCGACGGCGTATATCGCGGCGGACCGGCTTATTATATCCTCAAAGGCATTGGTAACAAGTATTATGCGGCGGCTTTCGCCATAGTAACGATATTGTCGTGCGGCGTTATGCTGCCGGGGTTGCAGGCCAACGCTATCAGCGCCGCAGTACAGCATTCGTTTGGTATAAGTCCGTATTTCACCGCCGGAGCAGTAATAATATTGCTGGCGCTTATCATCTTCGGCGGTATCCGTCGCATAGCCAAAGCAGCGGAAATTATTACGCCGTTTATGGCTGTCGGCTATGTGTTGATAGCGCTGTATGTTTTAGCAACTAATTATCAGCATATTCCGAATATGTTTATGTTGATAGTCAAAAGCGCGATAGGCTATCATGAAGTATTGGGCGGAATAGTCGGCTCGGCTATCAGCATGGGAGTAAGACGCGGATTGTTTTCAAACGAAGCCGGACAAGGTTCCGCACCTCACGCATCAGCAGCTGCCGATGTGCCGCATCCCGCTAATCAGGGATTAGTGCAAGCCTTTTCGATATATGTTGATACTCTGCTTGTTTGCTCCGCTACGGCGTTTATGATACTCATAACCGGCATGTACAAAATCTATGACCCGTCGATGAATGTTGTTGCCGACGGTGGCAGCCTGCCTGCCGGTATTACTTACGGACCGGAAAATACTCAGCTGGCAGTCGATTCGGTGATACCCGGTTTTGGCTCGGCTTTCGTTGCTGTGGCGCTGTTTTTCTTCGCTTTTACGACTATCATGAGCTATTATTTTCAAGCAGAATCGAATATCTATTATCTCTATCGCAACAAACCTGCGGGCAAAAGTCATCCGGCAATAAATATATTGAGATGTACAATACTTATATTTACTTATTACACAGGCGTTAATGAAATATCGCTCGCGTGGAACATGGCCGACATCGGAGTTGGACTTATGGCGTGGTTTAATCTGATTGCCATTCTTTTAATGCAAGGGGTGGCGATGAAAGTGTTCAACGACTACGAAACGCAGATACGACAAGGTGTAACCATCCCTCGTTTTAACCCCGATAAGTTGGGTATTAAGGATACGGATGAGTGGGTAACGGTTAATTAAAAATTAAGAATTACAAATTATGAATTATGAATTATGAATTATGAATTATGAATTATGATCGAATATGATGAAATATGATGAAGATCTCGGCGAGATAATTCTGCGGCATAACACGCGGGCAGTGCATTATTCGATAAGAATTGTCAACGGACATGTAGTCGCGACGGTGCCGAACAATGGCTCCGAACGCGAAGCGCTTGACTTTGTAGAACAAAAACGCGAACGCCTCCTGACCTTGCTCAAAAATGCCGCTCCGACGCTTGTATTCGACGAAAAGACAGAACTGTTAACTCAAACTTTTTGCCTGAAAATTATCCGCAACGACTTGACGCATATCTATTATAGCCTCAAAGACGGCTGCCTGACAATATCATGTCCTCAAAAAGCTGATATTCAAGATGACTACATTCAGAAACAGATCAAACATATCATAACGGAAGCATTACGGCATGAAGCGAAAAGAGTATTACCTTCGCGGCTCAAAGAATTGGCTACGCTACATGGTTTTGAGTATTCGGCCGTGAAAATCAACAACAGCCGTTCGCACTGGGGCAGTTGCACTATACGAAAGGGCATCAATATATCTCTCTCTGTGATGCTGTTGCCGGAGTATCTGTCAGACTACATCATGCTACACGAACTATGCCACACCCGCGAGATGAACCATGGCATCGGCTTTTGGGCGCTTATGGACAAAGTAACCGGCGGCAAAACCGCTATCTATCGCAAAGATCTGAAAAATCGGAAAATGTTTCCGCAATAATGAGGGAACCTCGAAAAAATCAATTTTTGGAGGTTCCCATGATTTATTCAAAAGAAATCATTATCTTTGCCGAAAAATAACTATTATATAACAATGGAAAAGACAAAATTTATCTTATCATTCGACGCGGGTACAACCAGTTCGCGAGCTATCCTGTTTAACGAGGAAGGCGAGGTTTGTTACGTCGCACAAAAGGAGTTTACACAGTTCTTCCCGCAGAACGGATGGGTTGAACATGACGTACAGGAAATTTGGTCGTCACAGATCGGCGTCGCGGCTGAAGCTGTTGCCAAAGCAGACCTCTACACGTCGGAAGTTGCCGCTATCGGCATCACTAACCAGCGGGAGACTACCGTAGTGTGGGACCGGACTACCGGCATACCCGTTTATAACGCTATCGTGTGGCAAGACCGACGCACGGCGGCTTTTTGCGATGAGTTGAAATCGCAAGGGCTGGCTGATACTATTCGAGAAAAGACAGGGCTGATAATCGACGCTTATTTCAGTGCTACTAAAATACGCTGGATTCTTGATAACGTGGAAGGCGCACGCGACAAGGCTGTGAAAGGAGAATTGGCTTTCGGTACGATAGATACATGGTTGGTATGGAAACTGACAGGCGGCAAGGCGCATGTAACGGACGTCTCAAATGCTTCGCGTACATTAATATATAATATACACGATCAGGAATGGGACGACGAACTACTGCGTATATTCGACATTCCTCGCTGTATATTGCCGGAAGTGCGCTCATCATCAGAGATTTACGGTTATACCGACGCATCGCTCTTTCCGACGCAGATACCGATTGCCGGCATAGCGGGCGACCAGCAGTCGGCGCTATTCGGACAGATGTGTATTGAGCCGGGAATGGTGAAAAACACCTACGGCACAGGCTGTTTCATACTGATGAACACCGGTGATAAGCCTGTCGCGTCGAACAACAATCTCGTTACGACTATCGCATGGCGAATTAACGGCAAAACGACATACGCCCTCGAAGGGAGTATCTTCGTTGCCGGTGCTATCGTGCAATGGCTGCGCGATGGGCTGAAAATAATCCGCTCATCGTCGGAAGTTGAGACTCTTGCAGCAGAGGTCGAAGATAACGGCGGCGTATATTTCGTACCGGCGCTGACAGGGCTTGGAGCGCCTTACTGGGACCAGTACGCACGCGGCGCTATCGTAGGCCTGTCGCGTGGCGCTACCGGAGCGCATATCGCACGCGCCGCACTCGAAGGTATCGCATATCAGACTATGGATGTGGTCAATGCTATGTCTCTTGATGCGGGTATTTGTCTTCGCGACTTGCGTGTAGATGGCGGCGCGGCACGCAACGATCTGTTGTTGCAGTTCCAGAGTAATGTGCTGGGAACTAACGTTATACGTCCGCAGACAGTCGAAACAACAGCTCTCGGCGCGGCTTACATGGCTGGCTTGGCAGTCGGCTTTTGGAGCGATGTCGAAGAGATAAGCCGTCATTGGCACATAGAGCGGACATTCAAACCCGACGTCACTTTCGATGCTACAACAGCGAAAAACAAATGGGCAGACGCCGTACGACGCTCACGCGGAAGAGTTGAGAGTTGAGAGGGGAGAATTAAAAATTACGAATTAAAAATTACGAATTAAAAATTACGAATTGGAAGTTGAGAGTTGTTCCCTCGTCTCCTTGTCTCCTCGTTCCCCTCGTCTCCTAAACTCTAAACTCTCAACTCTAAACTCTCAACTCTCAACTCTCCTCGTCTCCTCAACGCTCAGCTCTCCGTTGGTGCGATAAGTTTATATCCTTTACCGTGGATGTTGATGATTTCGATGTCGGGGTCGTCTTTGAGCAGTTTGCGCAGTTTGGTGATATAGACGTCCATACTGCGTGCGTTGAAGTAGTTGTCATCAACCCAGATAGTTTTGAGCGCATAATTGCGTTCGAGGACATCGTTGACATGCGCACAGAGCAAGCTAAGCAGTTCACACTCTTTCGTTGTGAGTTTGATAATGTTGTTTTTGATTGTTAGCGTCTGTTTTTGGGTGTCGAAAATAAACTTGCCGAGTTTATACGACGGCATGTCTTTTAGTTTCTTACCTTTGACGCGGCGCAGGATAGCTTCGATGCGCAGCAACAGTTCTTCCATACTGAACGGCTTTGTGAGATAATCATCGGCGCCGATTTTAAATCCTTCGAGGATATCTTCTTTCATTGTCTTGGCAGTCAAGAAGATAACAGGGATTTCAGGGTTCAGGCTTCTTACTTCCTGTGCAAGTGTAAAGCCGTCTTTTTTCGGCATCATAACATCCAGGATACAAAGGTCGTATTTTTCTTTTCCGAAACCTTTGAGACCGGATTCTCCATCAGGATAAAGGTCTGTATAGTAGCCTTTTGCCTGTAAATACTCTCTAAGGAGCATTCCTAAATTTTCATCATCTTCGCAGAAGAAGATTTTCAATTGTTCATCCATAAATTTAATTTTTAAGTGTTGGTAATGTAATTATAAAAGTTGTTCCTATGTTACCGAGTCCATTTTCGGCGCGGATAGAGCCTTGATGGTCTTCGCATACTTTTCGGACGTATGCAAGTCCTAATCCGAAACCCTTGACATTGTGCACGTTACCTGTCGGCACGCGATAAAAGCGTTCGAATATTTTTTTTAAATTTTCCTTTTTGACGCCTATACCGTTGTCTTCGATAGAGATGATAATCTTGTCGCTTTCGTTGCGTGTACGCAGCATCAGGCGCAGAGATACGTTTTCGCGGCGGTATTT
>JAITHS010000092.1 GCA_031279875.1 Tannerella sp. | reverse complement strand
GCGGTTTGGAGAAGGCAGCAGGCAGCAGGTACCACGTCATTTCTGTTGTTCGGACGAGGCTGTGCCTCGTCAGGTTTATCCTAACAGGCTGCGCCTGCCGACAAATGCAGGCACAGCCTGCGCGGATATAGCAGACAAGGTAGGAACCTTGTCCGAACCGTAGAACCTTGCAAAAAAAACTTACATTTTCTTTGCATATTCAAAAATAATACGTATCTTTGCAGCCTCAAAACTACAAACAATGAACAAAAGTTTCAGCACATATTTTAGTTTTTACTTTTACTTTAGCAGGTGAAGGCAGGAATTTTATATGTCTTAATGATTGACAAGCAATTAATTAGAAGTTTAAATATAAAAGTCCTGCCAACGAAAACGGCAGGACTTTTTCGTTTTCAAATGAAACAAATTATATAAAACAAAACATAATGAAAAAAGTAGCAATTCAAGGAATCAGAGGGTCGTACCACGATGTGGCAGCCCACAAGTTTTTCGAGGGAAAAGATATTGAAATCATCCCCTGCAATTCGTTCCGCGACGTTATCAAGCAAATCAAAGAAGAGCCTTCAACGCTCGGACTGATGGCTATTGAAAACACTATCGCCGGAAGCCTACTCCAAAACCACGAACTGATAAGGCTTGGCGGCTGTCGCATTATCGGCGAGTACAAACTGCGTATCTCGCACTCGCTGGCAGCCCTCAAAGGCACGCAACTATCTGATATTAAGGAAATACATTCGCATCCAATCGCATTGATGCAGTGTTCCGACTTTTTAGATTCGCTTGGAACAGACGTGCGGCGCGTCGAAATGGGCGATACGGCATTGAGCGCCAAATGGATAGCCGACAATGCTATGACCGGTCATGCGGCGGTATGCGGTCGGCAGGCAGCTGATATTTACGGTCTGGATGTTATCGCAGAAGGTATCGAGACTAACAAACGCAATTTTACTCGCTTCCTCGCGCTTGCCGACGAGTGGTATGCCGAAGATATTATGCAAGGCAAACCGCGTAACAAGGCGTCGCTCGTTTTTGCACTGCCTCACACCGCCGGCAGCCTGTCGAAAGTGCTGACTATCTTATCGTTTTATGACATGAATCTGTCCAAAATCCAATCGCTGCCCATCATCGGACGCGAATGGGAGTATCTCTTCTACGCCGACCTCGTTTACAACGACTTCACGCGCTACAAGCAGTCGCTCGACGCTATCATCCCGCTGACCAAAGACTTAAAAATACTCGGAGAATATCCGGAAGGAAACTGTGAATTATGAACAATAAAACAATCGTACCCGCCAAGCGAATAAGCACTGTCGAGGAATATTATTTCTCGCGCAAACTCAAAGAAGTGGCGGAGATGAATGCACGCGGTTTGGACGTCATCAATCTTGGCGTCGGAAGCCCCGACTTGCCGCCTTCGCCTGTCGCTATATCGAAGTTTTGCGACGAGATACAACGTCCGGATGTGCATGGTTATCAGCCATATATCGGCATTGCAGCTCTGCGAGAGGGATTTGCGGAGTGGTATCAACGATGGTATGGCGTAACGCTCGACCCTGCACGCGAGATTCAACCTCTCATCGGCTCAAAAGAAGGCATTCTACATATCTCAATGGCATTTCTCAACGTCGGCGACGGTGTGTTGGTGCCTAATCCGGGCTATCCTACTTATACGTCGGTCTCGCAACTCGTCGGAGCGTCGATTGTGCCTTACACACTCGTTCCCGAACGCGGCTGGAAGCCTGATTTTGAGGCGCTTGAGGCAACGGTCGCGGCACGTTACGACGCAGGGCTGCCGCCTATTAAGTTGATGTGGACAAATTATCCCAACATGCCGACCGGCGCGGATGCAAGTAAGGAGTTATTTGCTGCGCTTGTTGACTTTGGTCGCAGGCACGGGATTGTAATCTGTAACGACAATCCTTACAGCTTCATACTCAACGACTTACCGCAAAGTATCCTTGCTATTGAGGGCGCAAAAGACGTTTGCATCGAACTAAATTCAATGAGCAAGGCGCACAACATGCCGGGCTGGCGAATGGCGATGTTGGCGTCGAATGCGCAGTTTGTGCAGTGGATATTGCGGGTCAAGAGTAATATTGATTCGGGACAGTTTCGGCCAATGCAATCGGCTGTCGTTGAGGCGCTTAAAGCCGACAAAAGTTGGTATGATGCTATGAATGATGTCTATCGCCGTCGCCGCGTGCTTGCCGGAAAGTTGATGGATGCTTTCAACTGTACTTATGACCCCGCACAGGTGGGCTTGTTCCTTTGGGGACGGATACCCGACGGCGTCGCATCTTCGGAAGAGCTGGCTGACAGCACTTTATACGACTACAAGATATTCATCACCCCCGGCAGCATATTCGGTTCCGCAGGCAATCGTTATGTCCGCATATCCCTCTGCTGCAAGGAAAATATCTTGGAGAAAGCTTTATATAGAGTAAAAAAACAACAATAATTATAAAATATGAACAAAGAATTTGATTTACAGACTATTCTGTTACCGGGCATTGAAGAAAAACGCCCGTTGGTAATTGCCGGTCCTTGCAGTGCGGAGACCGAAGAGCAGGTGTTGAACACCGCTAAAGCACTCAGCGCCAAAGATATAAAAATTTTTCGTGCAGGGATATGGAAGCCCCGCACCAAACCCGGAGGCTTCGAGGGCATTGGCTCCGAAGGTCTCGCATGGCTCAAGCGCGTTAAGACGGAGACGGGCATGTATGTCTCTACCGAAGTCGCAACCCGCGAACATGTCTTCGAGGCGCTCAAAGCCGGTATAGACATGCTTTGGATAGGCGCACGCACGTCGGCAAATCCTTTTGCAATGCAGGAAATAGCCGACGCTCTGAAAGGCGTTGACCTGCCTGTCCTTATCAAAAATCCCGTTAATCCGGACATCGAACTGTGGATTGGCGCTATCGAACGTATCTACGGCGCAGGACTGAAACGTATCGGCGTGATACACAGAGGTTTCAGTTCGTATGACAAGAAGATATACCGTAACCTCCCGCTCTGGCACATCCCAATCGAACTGCGCCGCCGCTACCCCAACCTCCCAATCATCTGCGACCCAAGTCATATCGGCGGTAAACGCGAACTCATCGCTCCTCTTTGCCAGCAGGCTATGGACTTGAATTTCAACGGCTTAATCATCGAATCGCACTGCAATCCCGACGACGCATGGAGCGACGCATCACAGCAAATCACTCCCGATGTGCTTGATTATGTGCTTAATATGCTCGTCATCCGCGACGTAACCCAGACTACCGAAAACCTTTCCCAACTGCGCCGCCAAATTGACGCCATTGACGAAGGTTTGCTCGAATTTATGGCAAAACGCATGCGCATATCCCGCGAAATCGGCGTCTATAAAAAGGAACACAACATGCCCATCCTCCAGACCCCGCGTTACGGCGAAATACTCGACAACCGCAGCAATCAAGGCGTAGCAATGGATTTAAGCCCCGATTTCGTCAAAAAAATATTCAGCGAAATCCACGAAGAATCCGTCCGCCAGCAAATGATTATCATGGGGAAATAGCGGTTACTTTCCTCTGTATTCAACTAATTCGCAAGTTTCTTCTTTACCGATAGTATGAATTAAAGGAAAGGAGCCGGGATATTTGATTGAAATGCAACCAACGTACTGATGGATAGTATTTATGTACAGACCGGAGTTGTGGTCGGTGTAGGTGCGAATTTTGGGCAGCAACAAATATTTGATGTTCTGTGATTTAATTACGCCCAGCAAAGTTTCGGGGTTTACAATCTCAGAACTCCGGAACTCTCGCAGACTACAATGTCGCGATTTTGAAATTCAGCATCAATTCTGTACCCGGAAAAATAGTTTTCGTATCGTTGATAGTTTCTATCACATTTTC
>JAITHS010000067.1 GCA_031279875.1 Tannerella sp. | reverse complement strand
TCAATGTCTTCCTCAAAAAACGGCGGCACGATAATCGTAACCTTGTAGGGCGAAGGTCGCGTTCCCTGAACTTTTGCAACGATCTGATTATCTTTTATTTTAATATCTTTCACATGTCCGCTTCGCGCATACGAAGCCCCGCGCGGCAAACGATTGTCATAATCCACATTTTCAAGCGATTTGAGCCAGTGTTCACCCCACCAGGTCTTTCCAAATTTTTCTGCCATAAAGTGTAATTGAAAGTTATGTTAATAATGCTGCAAAGGTACAAAAAATTACGAGATGATACACAAACGGATAAAAATTTTGCCGGATTGCTTCGTTTACCAAAGACGTATTTCCTTAACCCAACTTGCGTTTTTTTACCCATCAAATTAGTTTGTAGAATTCCGGAAAAATTTTATCTAACCAATCATCGGAAAGTTTTGCATTATCCCACCAATCATCGGTTAAATCTTCTAAATATGCAGGAATTGTGTATTTTTTTATTGCAGATTGCATTTTTTCTTCTAATTGGGCTTGAGAAACGTCCCGCATGGGACGACACTTTATTAACCGGTGACTTTAGTCTCCGGAGAGAGAAGTCATCATATCAACAATAGTCCCGCATAGGACGACACTTGATTGCGCCCGCTGTAAGTGTTCACCGAAACCGCTTGCAGGGTTTGTCAACCGCTGCAAGGGTTTGGGGAATGGTGATCTTCAACCGCTTGCAGGGTTTAGAACCGCTGCAAGGGTTTGTTGTTATCTAACGCATATCTTGCATAATTGGAGTAATGTGCTTGTAAGCCGGAAGCGTAGTTGCGAAGAATTGTTTCGCCGAGTGCTGATTTGTCGCCGCAGAAGTAGAGGGCGCGGGCAAGATGCAGTTCTTTGAGGGCATCGTTACGTGTTGAGGTGTCGTTGACGTCGGGAACGGTTTTGCGGCGGGCGTCGCGATAGTCGGCAATATGGTGATTGCGCATACCGGGCGCCGTCAGTTTGTCGTAAAGCAAAGATGCGGCGTCGGGGCTACGCATCTCTTCGGCGGCGATACTTACGGCGCGAAAATGCGAGAAAGTATTTTCGCGGTTAAGCAGTTGTGCTTTTTGCAGCACTGTGGGCAGATATGTCGCATCGCGTGATTTGCCGAGTGCGATGATAAGAGCGTCGAGGCGGCTCATGCACGGTCCGAACTGTCCCATTCCGGTATAGTTCCACCCGACATCCCATTTGTCGTGG
Organism: Tannerella sp.; assembly: GCA_031279875.1. Classification (GTDB taxonomy): domain Bacteria; phylum Bacteroidota; class Bacteroidia; order Bacteroidales; family Tannerellaceae; genus Tannerella. The sequence continues at coordinate 8,276 of JAITHS010000067.1, read as the reverse complement.
CGTTGTATTTCGTCGGCGAGGACTTTGGCATACGTTTTGTCGCCAAGGATGCAGAGTATTGAGGCATAGATAACGCGGTCGCTGTCGGACGTTGCCGTCAGTATTTCTTTATTAACATAATGTTTACATTTGTCGGTATCGGTAAGAAGTATTTCGAGACCTTTATAATTGTCGCGAACAGAGCGAGCGGCGGTAGCGTATTCATTGTCGGAATAGCCTTTGAACGGCTTTTCGGTAAGAATTCTGTCGGGAAGATTACCTATGCTTACAAGATATTTCTGTACCTTGCGGATGTCAACTTTCGTTACCGTTTTGCCCTCCTTAACGGCTGTTGCGGCGAGGTATCCGACGGCAAAGCCTTGACATTGAAGGCATGACTGCATACGTATCACGGGCATAGCGTCGCGGTCGGCACCGGCACCCAATCCTGTAACCATGATGTTAGTTAATCCTTTCGGCAATAAAGCGCGAAGCGGCACGTCGGCGTCATAGATAGCATGACGTTTTTCGGGCGGTAAGAGGATGAAATAAGGGTCAACAATCATACCGTGAGTATCAAACGAACTTTTGTGATATGAAATTGTGTCGTTATAGCGTCGTTTGCCGATTACGTCGTAAACCGAGACGTTGTATTGGGCTGCTATCCGCCTGCGTTCGCGTGTTTGCGGCAGTTTGACCATATCGTATTTTCCGGCAAGTTTCTTTTTTGCCTGAACGTATATTCGGCTCACGTCAAGCATATCGGTATCGTCGATAAATGCCCAGTCGTTGTTGTTGTAGTAATCTTCGGGCGCCCAGAAGCCCATTCCTGCGCCTTGTACGGCGACATGTTTGCCGGTATAGTTGTAATCGGCACCGGCGGCGATGGCTGTGTCGGCGCTGCCGGTGCTGTCGATAATGATTTTGCCAAGCACGACGCCGCGTCCGTAAGGAGTTGTAACGACTACGCCTTTTACGACATTATCTTTTACTAACGCCCCGCTGCCGATGACGCCAAACCATAACTCGCCGCCTGCTTTGCGATATTCTCGACGGAAATATTCTTGCTTCCAGTCGGAGTGATGGTCGTCTTTCCAGTTTTTTAGTTGTCGCGGATGGTCTGACGGTGCCATGTTGCGGACACCTTCGTCGGCTTCGGCTGAAAACCCGCCGCGATAGCCGTCCCAGTAACGTCCTATCAAGCCGAGCGTCATCAAGCCGCCCAAGCCGTGTAAGTATTCAAGCATCAGCGTTTTAGCGCCGTGTCGTGCTGCCGATATTCCTGCCGGAGCGCCTGCTGTGCCGCCGCCGAGAACTATAACGTCGTATTGTCCGAGAACAGGAAGCGCAGTTTCGGTTTGGGTGGGTATCTCCCTGCCGGACGTCAAGCCGTCGGGTCGCAACGGCGCCGTCAATTCGCGTATTTCTCCGATATTATCGCCTTTGGTTATAGCGCCGAATATGATGGTCGCATTATTGGTCTTTTGCTTTCTGTTGATAATATCGGCAATCTTCTCACCTGCCATCTGTCCGAGCGCAACGGCATTGACGGGATGCAGTATTTTCGACGCCGCTTCGTGCGACAAACCGGCAGAAGCGCTCAAAACTACGAGATTATCAATACTTTTCGGCAATAATGCCTCGAAAGGTATATCTCTTATCAGCGTTGCCGACTGCCGGTATTCTTGTTGAGGGATTATTTGTGTCAAAGGCACGTATTCAAGGCAATCGGAACTGTCGCTCTGGTCGGGCGTCCATGTCTTGTCGCGGATAATCTGCTCTGCTTCCTGAATGGCGGAATAAGAGTCTTTTGAAATATCAAGATTGAAAGTATATCGCGTTACGGGCAGCGTTTTATTCCTATAATTTAATGTATAAGGCACATCTTCGGCAATGGCGCCTACAATCGACTGTGCCTTGCTGCCGACGGTAACAAACGAAAAGTCGTATTTCCCCGGCTTGAAAACAGTAAACTCGGCCGCAGCAGCACGGGCAGCAACAGCCGTATTTGTTGCGTCAATAACGGCACGACTGCAAATAGCCTGCCGCCCCGAACGATTGGTAATAACAATCCCTGCCACTGCGCCCGACGTATCTTTAATAATATTGGTAAGATAAGAACTGTACAAAAACCGTACGTCGTTGTCGATGAGTTCGTTTTCGAGTTCGGTCTTGATATACAGCGGCGTAGGGTTTTTCGACTGCCCGAAAAGTTTGCGACTTAATGGCAGGTCGGGCTGCTCGTCTTTGTTTGGCACAAAGCGAAAAGTACCGCAGATATCTTCACCGAGATATGGCATCGGAGCAGCAAGAAATACCGTGCAGCCTGCTCTTGCCGCTGCTGCCGCCGCCGCAACAGCCGCCGACGAACCGCCTACAATGGCAATGTCCACATCGGCTATGACAGGTATTCGGCGCTCTCCTTCAAGTACAAATGTTGTGGTATCATTGACGGTTACGGCATTAACAGCCGAACGTGCTGCGGAATATTGACCGAAAGCCGTCAGCGCACTGCCCGCAGCAGCAGTTTTGATAAATGAACGTCTTGTTAGCATATTGTTTTGAGTTATGAGGCCGCAAAGATACGAATTAAAAATTAAGAATTAAGCACTTTATTGTAGCAATCAGGAAAAATTTTTATTTGTTTGTGTAAAATATCAAAAATTTATGCTATCTTTGCGGCAAAATTTTTCATCATAATAAACATCTAAACAGCATGAACAGAAGAAATTTTATCAAACGTACCGTAAGTGTCGGAACAGGGTTACTGGTGGTTCCGACGATTGTTCCTGCGTCCGTTTTCGGACCAAACGCTCCATCTAATCGTATCAACATCGGCGCTATCGGTTGTGGGCGTATATCTCGCGACCATGATATGCCGGGCGTATGGAAATATGATTACGCACGGCTCATCGCCGCTTCCGACCTTGATACAAACCGTTTGGCTGATGCTAAAACGCTTATCGAAAGTACTTATTCAAAGAAACTCGGTTCGCCTTACACCGGCGTCAAGACCTATGTCAACTACGAGGAGATGCTTGCCGACAAAGACATCGACGCGGTATTAGTCAGCACTCCCGACCACTGGCACGCCAAGATAGCCATCGACGCCGCCCGCGCCGGTAAGCATATCTATCTGCAAAAGCCTACATCTCTGACTATTGACGAGGGCAGGAAGATGAGTAATGCCGTCAATGCGAACGGCGTCATACTCCAAATCGGCAGTCAGCAACGCTCTATGGAGCAGTTTCGCGTAGCCTGTGAGTTGGTTCGCAACGGACGTATCGGTCAACTCAAAACTATTGATGTTCGTTTGCCGGGCGACCCTCCGGGAGGTAGTACTGTCGAGATGCCCGCTCCGGCTACTTTCGACTACGACAAATGGCTCGGCCAGACGCCTTACGTTTATTATACCGAAGAGCGTGTTCATCCTCAGAAAGGCTACGGTCGTCCGGGCTGGCTACGCTGCGAGCAGTTTGGCGCCGGCATGATAACAGGCTGGGGCGCTCATCATTTCGACATCGCTCACTGGGCTATGGACAGAGAATATTCCGGTCCGATAGAAATATCCGGCAAAGCAAAATTCGCTACCGGCGGCTTGTGGGACGTTCACGGAGATTATTCTACCGAAATGCTTTATGACAATGGCGTCATAGTTACAGGCACTACCGAGAGCAAAGAGAAACCTAACGGCTTGCTGATTACCGGTACGGAAGGGTGGATATTTGTCAGTCGCGGCAGTTATGCGGCTTCGGCCAACGAGCCTATCAGTACCAAATCGAAAGCCTTACAAGCGTCGAACGAAAAAATCCTCTCTCCTCTGACCGACAACGACCCCGTGCGTCTCTACGTCAGCAAAGACCATCACGGTAACTGGCTCGAAAGTATCCGCGACAGCAAGAAAAACATTACCCCAGCCGAAGTAGCCCACCGCTCATGCACGGCTTGCCTGTTGCAACATATAGCAATGAAACTTAATCGTAAACTCTACTGGGATCCGACCCTCGAACGCTTTAAAAATGACGACGAAGCCAATTCAATGATCGCCCGCCCACATCGCCCACCATATCAATTTTAAATATGAAATATACATTATTATTATTCATTATCTGTGCGGTCGGCGTTAATGCTCAACCGCAAACGGTCTCAGCCGTTAAAATCGGCGACCGTATTGATGTTACAATCGGTAACAAATTTTTTACGTCCTATCACTTTGACGCCGACGAGAAGTATCCTTTCTTCTTTCCCGTCAACGGCCCTCTGACCGGTAGCGGCGTTACCTCAATGCGCAACGGCGAATATCCGCATCACAGTTCTATCTTCTTTGGCTGCGACAAGGTAAACGGCGGCAACTACTGGCAGGAAGGTCTTGAACGCGGTCGTATCATATCCGAAGGCGCTACTATTGTTGAAGCCAAAGGCTCGCGGGTAGTAATCAAAGATGCCTGTCTTTGGAAACGTCCCGACGCCGAAGCGCCCTTCAAAGACAAACGAACTATCACTATATCTGCTCCTTCGGCTAATCTGTGGCAGATAGATTTTGATGTCGAAATAGAAACGCTGACGGATGTAACGATACAAAAGACTAATCATTCGCTGTTTAGTATCCGTCTCGACCCCGACTTGTCGGTAAAAGAAGGCGGCGTTATGGTCAATGCCGAAGGAGAACAAGGCGAAAAGGCTACTTTCGGCACTACATCGGCATGGATCGACTGCTACGGCACCCGTAAAGCAGGCGTCGAAGGTATCGCAATGTTGCAGCATCCCTCAAATATCGTCTATCCGGCGCAATGGTTTACAAGAGATTACGGCTTCGTTTCGCCGACGCCGCTCTACTGGCCCGAAAACGGTAGCGATACTTTTATTCCAAGCGGATACAGAGTAGCGTTTCGCTATCGCGTACTTATCCACGCCGGCGATACTAAACAGGCTGATATCGCAGGACAGTTTTTGAAATATAGACAAGAGTAAACTATTGTAATTCGAGCAGTCGAAATTTTATTTTGACTGCTCGAATTTTTATTTAAAATGAAGACAAAGTTTATTTTTTTGCGTATCTTTGCAATATGAATATCAATGTACAGACGAAAATAAACCAACTTTTACAGAAAGTCCCACGAGGCGGACTATTTTTGTCGTCGTGGATGGTTGCAAACGGCATATCGCGCGAGTTGCAGCGTCATTACAGACGCTCTCAATGGCTCACGCCGATAGGCACGGGGGTAATGGTGCGCACCGGTGATAATTATTCGCTGTTCGGAGCATTGGCAAGCCTGAACGAGCAGGACAAAAAACATTTCGCAATCGGAGCATTGTCCGCGCTCGAAATAAATGGTTTTTCTCACTATCTGCCAATGGGGAAAAAGACAGTAGTAGTGTTTTCGCCCAAAAGCGAACGCTTGCCTGCGTGGTTTCTCAAAAGAGATTGGAATGTTATTTTGAGGCATTTTACAACCGAGTTTTTGGATGCGGAAATAGGCATGGAAACGGTTTTGCAGGAGGGATTTAACATTTCTGTTTCTTCAACGGCAAGGGCATTTTTGGAATGTTTGCATCTGTCACCCCAATATTATAATCCGACTGATTTATACTATGTTATGGAAACGCTTTCTTTGTTGTCCCCACTTCAAGTTCAGGCACTGTTGGAAGATTGCAAATCCGTAAAAGTGAAGCGTTTGTTTATTTTTATGGCTGAAAAAGCAGGACACGACTGGCTGAAAATGCTCGACCTTTCCAAAATATCGCTCGGAACAGGCAAGCGGTCGATTGTGAAAAATGGCGTGTATAATACTAAATATCAAATAACTATACCCAAAGAATTGGCAAATGACACTGAATGAAGAATATAAAAACCGGGTGAGCCTGTTGTTACGCTTCATTCCCATTATATCGAAAATCGACTGTTTCGCTATTCACGGCGGAACAGCTATCAATTTGTTTGTTCAGGATTTACCTCGTTATTCGGTCGATATAGACATTACTTATCTCCCGCTTCAATCAAGAGAAGAATCTTTGCAAACGATAAAACAGCGCCTGAATGAGATGAAGGATAAAATTAGAAATATCCTTCCGGGAGTTGTTATTCAAGACAAACCCTGCAAATTGATATGCACTTATCAGAAAAGTCTTGTGAAGATAGAAGTCAATGATGTAAAACGCGGAGTGATAGGAGATCCTATTGTTTTGCCTCTTTGCAAAGCGGCGCAAGATGCTTTCGGAGTATTTTGTGAAGCGAAAATAGTGCCGTTGTCGCAATTATATGGCGGGAAAATATCTGCTGCTCTCGACCGTCAGCATCCGCGCGATTTGTTTGACGTAAAATTTATGTTTGATTACGTAAACAACTTCGACGAAATAAAACAGGGGTTTATTTTTTGTCTGTTGGGCAGCGACCGACCGATTGTGGAACTGCTGTCGCCCAATTTTATAGACCAAAGAGAGACATTGGATGACCAGTTTATTGGGATGACCACTCTTCGGTTTTCATACCAAGATTATGAAGACGTCAGGTTGTATCTGACCGAATATGTCAATAATCATTTGACTGTCAGCGACAAACAATTTATTATCAGTTTTGAAGAAGGTACTCCCTTGTGGGAAAATACAGATTATTCAAAATTCAAGGACTTCCCGTCTGTTCAATGGAAATTGCTTAATATCAATAAATTAAAATATGCAAATCCAACCAAACATAAACATGGAATCGAAAGATTGAGGGAATATTTTCATCTATAAAATTCATAAAAATCAGCAATACACTAACAATTAATCATTATTCATTATGCAAAAAGTATTATTATCAATTGCCCTTTTGTGCGTAGCGGCGCTTACAGACGCACAGCAAACTATTCCGTTGCCGGAGCATCCGCGCCCCGACTTCGAGCGTTCAGAATGGGTGAACCTCAACGGAGAATGGAACTTTACTTTCAACAAACAACTTGCCGAACAAGGTATCCGCGACAAAAAGACTGCCGACTTTGACCTCAAAATTCAGGTGCCTTTTCCGTGGGGATCGAAATTGTCGGGAGTTGCCAACCAAAAAGACGTCAACACAGGCTGGTACGGACGAAATCTTTCCGTACCGGAAGCGTGGAAAGGCAAACGCATCTTTCTCATAATCGGCGCCTGCGAATGGGATACAAAAGTATGGCTCGACGGCTCACTGCTCGGCTCGCATCAAGGCGGTTATACACCGTTTGAGTTTGAACTGACCGACAAAATACGTTTCGGCGAAGCGCAAAGCCTGACCGTCTGTGCCGACGATACCCCCAACGACCGGCGTCTCTACGGCAAACAGGGATACGGCGACGCTCGCGGTATATGGCAAACCGTTTATCTCGAAGCACGTGGCGAAAAGTATATCGATTATGTGCATTTCTCGCCCAACATCGACCGCTCGACAGTGCTTGTTGAGGCAGTATTAGACAATATCCCCGACAAAAACACACAAATACGGGTACGCTTCCGCAACGGCGAACAGGCCGATTTTGTCTATGCCGTGAAAGGCAAGGCGGCACCCAAAAAAAACGCCTTGCCTAATCTCGAAAACAGAACATATCGCTTTGAAATCAAAATCGACCGGCAGCATCTCTGGACGCTCGACGACCCGTATCTCTACGACATGGAAATCGCACTCGAAAACAAAGATAACACTATCGACCGCGTGAATACTTATTTCGGACAACGCAAAATCAGTGTTACAACCCTGCCCGGCACCGATTATCCTTATATGGCGTTGAACAACAAGCCGTTATATCTGCAAGCCTGCCTCGACCAAAGTTATCATCCCGACGGATTTTACACTTTCCCTTCCGACAAATTTATGCAAGACGAGATTTTACTATCCAAAAGGCTGGGACTCAATGCTAACCGTATCCATATCAAAGTTGAAATACCACGCAAACTGTACTGGGCTGACCGTCTCGGACTGCTTATCATGGCTGATACTCCCAATTTCTGGGGCGAGCCGGACGAAAATGCCCGCAAAGACTGGGAATATTGTCTTGATAACCAGATTAAAAGAGATTTTAATCATCCGTCAATCTTTTCATGGGTCAATTTTAACGAAACGTGGGGACTGTTTACTACTCGCGACAATAAACGGCAGTACCGCTCCGAAGCACAAGACTGGGTACGCGCTATGTATCATAAAACCAAAAAGTTAGACCCTACCAGACTTGTCGAAGACAACTCCCCGTGTAACAGAGACCATGACGAAACCGACAGCAATACTTGGCATGTTTATATGCCCGGCTCTAAATGGAAAGTCCATCTTGATAATGAGGTTAAAAACACCT
>JAITHS010000022.1 GCA_031279875.1 Tannerella sp. | reverse complement strand
GCACCTGCCGCGTTGCGTTAGCGTATCCTGTCGGTCGGAGCGACGCCCGCGATGTTCACGCTGACCATACTGTTCAGCGCTTCGATGTAGAGCACGAGGTATTTCTTTTTTATCTTTTGAATTTTTCCGGTGACGTGCTTAAATGCGCCCACCAGAATTTCGACTTCGTCGCCTTCGCAGAGCGGACGGGAGTCGGCCAGTTTCAGGAATTGGACAATGGCGTCTATTTCGCGCTGGAAAATGACTGCCGGTTTGTCGCAATACAGGACGATGCGATATACGCCGTAGATGTGAAGCAGGGGATAGAGTTCGTTTTCGTCGCACTGTACAAAAATGTAGGAGGGGAAGAGCGGCTTGTCGATAATTTTTACGCGGTCGGACCAGGTGCGCGGTGCGCGGTGCAGGGGCAGGTAGTTTGTTACGCCCCTCATGTCCAGCCGCTCTTTTACTTTCTTTTCCGCCCGCGGATGCGTATACAGGGCATACCAGTCCGGATTCATTTTTCGAAGTTTGAGAGATAGTAATAGGTTTCATAGGAGGGCGCGCTTTCGATGCGGTAGCGGTTCGATGCCGTTACGCAAAAGAGATAGCCTTTTTCGGTGTCAGCGTCGATCGGCAAACGGATTTCCCTTTCGCGCACTCCGGTAGCCAGAATCGACTGTGGTGCATTTGTGTCCAGCGTGTCGGTCGGCGAGTAATAGATGGTATAGGTATGGTGGTCGGGGTTGTTTGGGTCGTCCCACGAAAGCCGCAGGACGTTTTCTTCGCGTGTAACGATTACTTCCTGCGGCGGCTGCGGCAAGAGGCTGTCGGCCATCCATACCAGCGGAGGCAACTGCGCGGGATAGCGGAAGAGATGGTTCTTCAATTCCTGATAGAGTCCCTTTTCGTCTCCGGCCACGAACTGTGCACGAAAAAAGGCACAGCCTGCTCCGCCCCGCTTGCGGACGTAACGAATCTGGTCTACCATTTCCGGCAAGCTCCAGTTGCCTTCTTTTTCGTTCAGCCGATATGCGCCGAGTCCGGCTACCATGTTCCGCTGTCCGGCCTGTTCGGTCCATACGCCGACAAAGGGATAGAAATCATCTGCGCGGTAATACATCATGGGGACAATCATGTCCTGCTTTCCGGCCTGCAACCATGCTTTGGGGTCTTGGTAGACGTCGTCGTAGGCTGTCCATCCGGCGTTTGGTGTCGGCGCGCTTTTGCGGTATTTGCCCAGCGGCGCGCTGCTTACCTGTACCCACGGTTTGTGCTGTTTTACCCAGTCGTACACGCGCCCCATCAGGCGGTTGATGTTTTCGCGTCGCCAGTCTGCGAGCGACTGTCCGTTTCCGTAGGCGGCGTAGGTCTGTCGGTCGGGAAAGGCGTATGCTTTTTCCGGATAGCGGATGTAGTCGAACTGTATGCCGTCCAGGTCGTAGTTTGTAACGATTTCCTGTACGAGGGAAAGGATGTAGTCTGCCGTACCGGGGCGACCGGGGTCCAGATACCAGTTTCCGTTGTATTCCAGACACAGTTCCGGACGGCGTTTCACGACGGAAAGCGCGCCTTGTTCTTCGACCGTTTTGAGCGATCCTACCGGATATGTAACTAAAAAGGCGTGACATTCCATGCCTCGCTTGTGACATTCGTCAATGGCAAAGGCCAAGGGATCGTAGTCCGGCAAGACGCCGTATTTCCCCGAAAAAACCATGGCCGCCGGTTCAATCTCCGAAGGGTAGATCACATCGCCCCGCAGGCGTGCCTGCAAGAAGACTGTGTTGAAGTTTGCTTCTTTCAGGCGGTCAAGCAGGCTGCGCAGTTCCTGTTGCTGTTGGAGATACCCTTCTTCGCTGCTGGCCGGTCGGACAGGCCAGTCCAACCCATAAACCGTGGCGAGCCATACGGCTCGTATTTCCCGTTTTGGCGCGTCGGAAGCGGGGTCGGAGGCCAGTGCGCATCCTGCCAGCGCAAACAAGAATAGATGTCGGAAGAATTTCATTCCTCAGCCGTCTCAGGGATTTAACGTGGAAATAAGTTTCAGTGCGCGGTTCGGGAAGTCGGTGGTAATGAAATCCGCGCCGGCCTCAATCATTTCACGCATCAGTGTGGTGTCGTTCACCGTGAATATATTAATTCCCAGTCCCAGCGTCTTGGCTTCGCCGAACCAGTGGGGATGTTGCTGCATCACCGTATAATGATAGTCGAGTCCGGCAAACCCTGATGCCTTCAATTCGGCAGGCGACAAATCGCCGTTCAGGTAATAGACGTCCGTTTCCGGCGCCAGCCGGATCAATTCCTTTCCTGCATCCAGATTAAACGTAATAAATTCCGTTTGCGGCAGCAGTTTCTTTTCTTTGACCGATTCAACGGCAATCCGTGCAGCTTCGCGGTTACGCTCGGGGGTGGCATGAGGCTTGAGTTCAAAAATCAACTTGATATGTGTCCGTTTTGCCGCTTCCAAGTATTCCCGCAGGGTAGGGATTTTTTCGCCGTTTGAAAGGACGGAATCCTTAATGAGGGCATAGGGCGAGTGTTGTATGGCGACGCCCTTGACGTCTGCGTCGTGATAGACCACAGCCACGTTGTCGGCGGTTATGTGTACGTCAAATTCAGCGCCATAGACCCGAATTTCGTCGGCGCGAATCAATGCCCAGATTGAATTTTGCGCCGATCCGTACGATTGCCAGTAGCCGCGATGCGCAATCACTTTCGCCCTGTCCTGCGCCGTCAGCGGCAGACAGGCAAAGACGACCAGAAAGAGTAATATACTTCTTTTCCATTTCATATTATCCACTGTTGCATGTATTGTTCAGGCTGCAAAGATACAACTTTTTGTTTTTCCGGAAGAAGACAGGTCGAGCAAGGGAGATAAACGACTGCTTGCATCTTATTTCTCAATCAGTTTATTATTTTTCCAGACAAAATTATTTTTCCTGACACTGGTAATTTCCTTTATGATTTTTCCGTCTTTCTCGAAAGTTATTTTTTCCGTTTTACCGTTTTTCATAATTCCCGAAACACGGACGCCGTCGATGGTCGGGAGATTGTAAAATTCAATGTTTTGAAAGGCTTTTGGCACGGCGGGAAAAACGCGGATTTCCGAGCCAACGGTCTGTAATACCATCGATAACGGCACTAATGCGAACGATGCGTATCCCGTCAGGAAATAATAGAGCGCGCCGTTCTGCTCGCACATTGCCGTGCCCGATTCGTCGATTTGACTAAGGCTGTACGCCATTTTTTCGTTGGCGTCTTCGGCTCGACCCCAATACGCATCGGTCAGCGCAAACCAGTTTGCAATAAAAGTTATCATTCCTTCGCCTTTCTTGTTGCGCAGCCAGCACTGGTCGAGCGATTTATTGACTTTTTTCGCCGGAAAATCCTTCATCAGTTCCAGCGTTGGAAAACCGAGATAGGCGTATCCTCTGATGCCCTGGTAACCGGCTCCGCGCCGGCTGCCGTCGTCGTTCCGAAATTCAAGATAAACATCGTCGCGGTCGGGAAAAGTGATGTTTTGTGCAATTTTTGCCCATTTTTCGCGCAAATCTTTGTCCACATTTCGTGTTTTTGCCATTTCGGCGGCTTGCGCAAGCGTCCATTTTGCTGCCAGCAGCCCGTCGAGCAGGTCGGCTTCAAACAAATCTTCGGTGAGCGAAAGCACGGGAGGCAGGGAGTAGATTTTTCGTTCCGCATCGTAATTCAGCATGGTTGCCCAAAATTCCGCCGAGCCGCGCAACGCCCGATAAACCGTGTCGCTCATCGAGTTATAAAGTTTGCCGAACTGGTAAAACATGGCGGGCGCAAAACCCTGTATGTGAATTTGCATGTCGTAGGGAAAAGTTGTTTTGCTTGTACGGTCGAAAAACAGTTCGTGTGCAAAACAAAAAGCATCGGGGTTATCTCTTTCTAAATAAACATATTCGCCTTTCGGTTTGCCGTAGTTATAATTTCGTTTTCCAACGGCAAACATAATGGTGTCGTTTTTTGTCAGCGCTTCGGGGCGATACATGTTTGCGAGCATTGTTTGGGCTTTCGCCTCATTTCCAAACAGGATGCAGGCAAAAGTTGCCCAGCCTGCCGCGCCGTATGTAAAGGGATTTTGATACCACGAGGAGTTGTTAAGATGCGCTTTACCACGATATTGATATGCTTCGGCAATGCGCGATGAGAGCACTCCGAACTGAGTTTCGCCCGGAAGATTGTTGTTGCCGCCGGCGGTGCATTGCAGCCAGTGCAGCGAGCGGTAGAAAGCGCGGGCATAATCGCCTTCGGGCAAGATAATTGTACCCATCGACTGCCAGTTTTTCAGCCATGCGCCGCAATGGTCGGCTTTCAGTTTATCAAAATCCGCAGGAGCGCTTTTATCCATTGGTTTATTGGCGTTTGTGCGCAGTCGCAGAGTGATTTTTAACGTTTGCGCCGGTCGGACGGTCAGATATGGCGATATTGTTTCGCTAAAAAATCCGCCAAAAGGAATATTTGTGGTTAAAAAATATTCGAGCGGAGTGAATGCGTCTTTATCGGAAACGGCATAAATGCTTGTCCCTGTGTGTTTTTTAAGGTTCAGTTTAAACTGTCCCAAATCCAAATCGCAAACCAGCGGAATATTGCCGGTATTGGTCAAAGAGAAGACAAGCAGTTCGCGGTCGGCGTATGAAAAATACATTTCCGATTTGTAACTTCCCTGTTCGTAAGCAACTTCGGTTTGCAAAATGCCGTTTTCGAGATTATAATTTTGCCGATATGTTTGCGGCAAAAGCCCTGCAAAGGCGGCAATTTGCAAAAACATTCCGGGTCCAACGATACGGTCTTTTTTATTAAGATACAAATCGTTGATTTCGATGTTGTATGCACCTCGACCAAGCGGGTCGGTCAATGCGCCTATTTCGGCATTGCCGCTCAAAACAGGATAATTGTTGGCGCTGTAACTGCTGTAAACAATTTCATATTTTTTCAGTTCTGCCGCAAGTTTTTGATATACTTCATTCTGCGCAAACACAGAAAAATGGGATAAAAACAGCAAAAATAATATCAATTTAAGCCTTTTTGCCTGTCGATTGCTTATGTTTACAAACTGCGGTACAATTGGAATAAAATTCATAAAACGATATTTCATTATATTGATATTTTTGATGTTATTTCACTTGAAACTTCTTGCTTTTCACCGGAACGGACGCATTTTTGTACGAATCGAGCGCCGTTACCCGCGCCGTGAGTTTGCGTTTTGGCGGCAAGCCGGAAAACTTTACCCTTAATGACGATGGCGTTGCGCTGTTGAGATAAAATCGTGAAAAAGTACGGTTTTCGGCAAGGATTTTGTCTTTGTCCAAAATTTCTACCAGATAATGGTGCACCACATCATTGTCGCTTGCTTGCGGAAAAACAACTACGCAGGAACTATCCGCGGCGTTGATTTTCGTAACGTTCACTTCGGCTTTCGGGGCGAAAACGGGCGCTGGCAGTCCGTTGCGGTTTTTGTATGTAAAGCGGCTGCCGTCGTGCGGAGCTTCGACAATCCAACGCGGCGTGATTTCCTCGTCGCGGTTGGTGTCCCAGCGTTCCATTTCAACGTTGCCGTTTGCGAGCAGGTTCACTATAACGCCCTCAGTAATATTTTTGTAGCCTTCAGGATGAATTCCCTCGCTAAGCAATTTCGGTTCAACTTCGCTGTAAGTAACGCTACCGTCGTTGACGGCGGTAAACAGGTTTTGATGAATCGAGCGCGGGTCGCCCAGCGGGAAATGCGAATGTCCCGAAAACACAATGGCTTGCGGGTATTTGTTCAATATGGACGAAAAAGCGTCGCCGCCCCAGCCTTCGTGCGTCCACGAGCCGTAGCAGGTGTTCAGCGGTGGGATGTGCATAAACACAAAAATCGGTTTGCCCGGGTATTTTGCGGCGGCTTCAGCCATCTTTTCTTCGAGAAAACTGCGGGTTGCGGCGCTGTAGTCATTATTTCCAGTTCCGTTCTGGCTTAAGGTGATAAAGGGATAGCCCTTTATTGTAAGGAACTGATTCAACGGCTGCTGTAATTTATTTCCAAAAAATATGGCGGCGTCCGCGCCCGTATAATTGTCGTGATTGCCCATCAGATAATAGACCGGAAGTGTTTCGGGAACAATGGTTTTGTCGTTGAACACCGAAAGCAGCTGGTCGTACTGTTCGGGTTTTCCGTTGTTGGTCAGGTCGCCTGCAACAAAAATCGCGTCGAGCGGTTTTTTTGCAAGAAGATGTTTCAATGCGCGGGTTACGTTGACAACCGCGCCGTCGCCTCCCGTGCTTCCGAAATGAATGTCGGAAATAACGGCAAATCGAGGCAGTTCATTGTCGGCGTTTTCGTTGCCGGCAAATAAGGCGTCGCCTGCAAAAATCGATAACAGCAGACTCGCGAAAAGGGTTTTTAGATATTTGTTCATCATTTTATTTTTAATAATCATCGTATTATATGCTTGTATTGATTAATTCGTTATCACCGCCACATATCCGCCGGCTTTTGCCATTTTCACTTTCAATGGTTTTCCGGCTTCCAATTGCAGCATGGTCTTTTTTAGATTTTTAGGGTTCTTTCCGGAGTCTTTGGCGTCGCTCCAAATTTCCACCTGATATTTTCCGGCAGGGAGAAAGCCTGTATCCAATGTAATTTCTTTTTCCTGACTGTTGTT